>CAITGN010000304.1:0-1983 GCA_903891965.1 uncultured Bacteroidota bacterium | reverse complement strand
CCAATAGCGCCATTCTCATACTTCACTAGTCCAATAGCATGGTCTTCGGCATCAATAGGTTTTACTTGTGTATCTGCCCAACACATTACCTCCACTGGTTTAATATCTTTTCCAATATATGATCTTGAAATTTCAACGCAATGGCAACCTAAGTCTAAAATACAACCACCACCCGCTTGTTCAATATCCCAGAACCAATCACTATGTGGGCCAGGATGTGTTTCACGAGACTTTGCCCATAAAATTCTTCCTACGGCACCTTCCTTCACAGATTGGTTGGCTTTAATAAATTTAGGAGTATATACCAAGTCTTCTAAATAACCATTGAATATGCCAGCTTCTTCCACAGCAACCAGCATTCTTTTTGCCTCTTCACCATTACGGCCTAATGGCTTTGTAGTCATGACTGCTTTTTTATGTTTACAACATAGCATCACAGCAATTTCATGAATATTATTGGGAAGGGCAATACATACCACATCCACATCGGGGTGAGAGATAGCTGCTTCCATATCGGTGGTCCAATGAGCACAACCATAATCTGCAGCAAATTTTGTGGCAGACTCTTCACGGCGAGCATAAATACTTACTACTTTATCTTTACTTCTATAACCTTGTAAAGCATCGGCGTAAAAACGCCCAATAAATCCTGCTCCTAACATTGCAATACGCATCTTGAATAAATTTTAGTTTTATAATTGTTTTGTTTAAATACTTTTTTGTTTTTCCTTTTTTTAATTTTCTTTTTTTTAAATATTAGGAAACAACTGCGGTTTCTTTTTTCTCTTTAAAAAATAAAATAAAGGCAATTAATACAGCGCCTGCAATGGCTGCAGGAACTAACCAAATACTTTGCCAATTGTGCTGGCTTGCCCCGCTCACCGCATTGGCCACTTTATATTGGTCCACTACATGACCACTATACAATGTGCCTATATACATACCCACACCATAAGTAGCGAAGGTAAATAAGCCCTGTGCTGCGTTTTTAATTTTTTCGCCCGCTTTTTTTTCGGTGTACATATAGCCTGTTACAAAAAAGAAATCATAACAAACGCCATGTAAAATAATACCTGCATATAACATCCAGCTATGTTCCATATTGCCATAAGCAAAAAATACATATCGGAGTAACCAAGCACTAATACCTAATATGAGCATATTTTTTACGCCCACTCTATTAAACATAAATGGAATGGCTAGAATGAATAAGGCCTCTGACATCTGACCCATGGTCATTTTACTAGCAGCATTTTCTAAACCTACTTCATTTAAAAAGGGATTCGCAAATCCGTAATAAAAAGAAAGAGGAATACAAATTAAAATAGCAGACACAAAGAATATAAAAAACGATCTTGATTTAAATAAGACAAAGGCGTCGGTGCCTAAGATAGAACCCACTGTTACTTTTTCTGCTTGTGCTTTAGGAGGTGTATTAGGAAGTGCGAAACTTAATAAACCTAAGAAGGCAGATACTGCAGCTGCTACATAAAATGTGCCCTCTGTTTTCTCAATACCTAATTGACCAATAACAATACCTGCTGCAATCCAACCTAAGGTACCAAATACGCGTATCCAAGGGAATTGCTTTCCAGGGTCGGTCATTTGAGCGAAGGCTACACTATTACTTAATGCAATAGTGGGCATGTATAATAAAGCGTATACTAAAATAACCCAGTAAAAGTTTTCATTGTTAGCCTTAGTAGCATAAAAAAGTAAGGCAGCGCCTACAAAATGTAAAACCCCCATAATTTTTTGAGCTGCAAAAAAACGATCGGCAATCATGCCTACAAAAAAGGGACTAAAAATAGTGGCAATGGCCACCGCACTATAAGCAGCTCCAATATCAAGCCCTGTAGACTTTAAAATTTCACCCATATAAGTACCCATGGTCACATACCATGCGCCCCAAATATAATATTGTAGGAACATCATGGAGGATAGCATTACGCTAATTTTTGTTTTCATATATCGAGCTGTTTT
>CAITGN010000303.1:0-2371 GCA_903891965.1 uncultured Bacteroidota bacterium | reverse complement strand
CTTGTTGCAGAAGAAATGCATGATCGTGGTGTAATTAATTGTATATACCCAAGAGAAAACTTTATAGAAAAGGCCACGGAATTTGCGCAAACATTTGTAGCTCAATTGCCCGATAGGCTTTTAGCTATTAAACAATTAACACAGGAGGCAGCAAATGGTATTACACCTGCTTTGCAGGCTAAAGAGGCTGCTCTTTTAGGTAAGTTTTATAGGTCTAAAGAGGGACAAGAAAAAATACAAGCCTTTTATAATAAGAGTTTAGAAAAGAAATAAACGCTCATTCATGATTAAATTAAAAGGCATTACTTGGGATCACGCAAGAGGATATGATCCCCTGATAGCCGCCTCTGAGCTATATTTCAAAGAGAAAGGCATTCAGGTAGAATGGCAAAAAAGATCCCTTACTAATTTTGGAGACCAGTCTTTAGAAGAGCTTTCAAAACAATTTGATTTAATTATTATGGATCACCCACATGTAGGTGTGGCGGAGTCGTCTCAATGCTTACTTCCTTTAAATGATTTAATTGATTCAAGTATTTTGAATGCTCTTAAAATTAGTTCTGCAGGTCTTAGTTTTGAATCATATAATTATCATAATAAACAATGGGCATTACCCATTGATACTGCTATGCAATGTGCTAGCTATAGAGCCGATTTAATCAATGATGAAAGTTTACCTACTAGCTGGGAGGAAGCTTTTGATTTAGCTAAAACCTTGGTTGCAAAAAAATTATATGTTGGCATGGCACTTTGCCCCACCGATTGTTTATGTAGTTTTTTAAGCCTTACTGCTCAAATGGGTTCACCCATTCAAGAAAATAATAAATTACTAGTAGAACCTTCAATAGGACTAAAAGTATTAACGATGATCCGTTCCATGCGAGATGCATTTCATCCCAAGGCTTTGGATTGGAACCCGATTGCATTATATGATTATATGTCAGAAGAAAATGATATTGCTTATAGCCCACTCGCTTTTTGTTATACGAATTATTCAAGAATAGGGTTTAGAAAAAATATTTTAAAATATCATACCGCACCTGAAATAAATAATGCAGTATTAGGTGGTGCAGGTATTGCTATAACTAGTTCATGCAGTAATGTGCATGAAGCTGCTAATTACGCTGCATGGATATGTAGTGACAATGTACAATCCACTATTTATGTAAATGCCCAAGGGCAACCTGGTAATAAGACGGCCTGGGAGAATAAGCAGGCTAATACTATTACAAATAATTTTTTTACAAACACAATGCCTAGTATAACTAATGCCTATGTAAGGCCTAGGTACCAAGGCTGGCCTAAGTTTCAAACCTTTTTAGGTGAAACTATTCATGCTTATTTATTACATGATACCGCCCCTGCATTAGTCTTAGAAAAATTACAAACAGCTTATACGGCTTCTTATATAATTGAGAAAAATATAGAGAACAAATAACACTACAAATACTACTACCAAGGTAAATCATGAATAGTTCAAAACAATCACATATATTATATGTTGGCACTTATACTGAAATAGTGGCTGGAGATTTCGGCGGCCATGGTAAAGGTATTTCATGCTACGAATTTGATGCAGAGAAAGGAGATTTGAATTTATTAAATAATCAATTTCAGGTAAACCCAAGTTATTTATCTATTACAAATATTATGCATATTAGTAATGAATTGGGAACTACATCGTCTAAGTATTTATTTGCAGTTTCAGAAATCCTTGCTTCTAAAAAACCAGTAATACATACTTATACCATTAACGATAATTATGCACTTAATTTAACAGATACTAAAACTATTGAAGGCGGCTGCCCATGTCATATACATTATTTTAAAAACAAAGATGGCCAAAGCTTTACTGCAAGCGCTTGTTATGAAACAGGTAATTTGGTTATACATAATATTAATGTTGAGGCTACTGCTCATCTAAATATTCATGAACCACTTAATGTATACCATAAGGGAAGCAGCCAGCATCCAACAAGACAAACTCAAGCCCATGCACATTGCGCTTGTTTTGATGCAGTGTCGAATAAATTATTAGTCTGTGATTTAGGGCTTGATCAAGTAATAGTATATAGCGTGCAAATAAATAATGGCAGTTACAATGCTATTGAAGAGCAAATAATTCTTTTACCTGCAGGATCTGGCCCTCGTCATATTTGTTTTAATGATAACTATTCCTATGGTTTTATTATTAATGAACTTACAGGGGCGGTAACTATTATAAAACATAGTGCTGAAAAAAAGGAGTATGAGATAAAGGGAAATTTCGATGAGACAGAAACTAAACCAGTAAATATTGAAACCGACCTCGGCGCAGCCGCCATAAGAGTAACTAAAGACGGAAAGTTTATTTATACTTCCATGAGATCAG
>CAITGN010000302.1:0-2892 GCA_903891965.1 uncultured Bacteroidota bacterium | reverse complement strand
TAAAATTTCCTTTGTCTGTACTAGGGCTAATGGTTTCAGTCGTATTTGTATTTATAGTATAATGTAAAAGCGTATTAGCTGCTGAAAACCACCAGCTAGCATCTACAGGGTCTATACAAGCAGCGCTAAGTACTGGCAAATTAGTGCTCACTAGTTTAGTATAATTTTTCCAACCAGCATCGGAATAGGCACTGAAGCCTCCATTCTTTGCTCCAAAAGGAGCTAATAGATAATTACTATTTACAAAACTATTCCCTCTAATTTTTTCAGCAGGGCCACCTAGGTTTATATTTTTAATTTCTGTGTTTTTTATAATTAAACCATTCAGGCTGTCTGCTATCCATAAGTTGTTTTGATCTATTGCTAAATCAATAGGCATGGATAAGTAAGTTTTATCAAGAGTAGTCGTAATGGTATTATTGGAATTTAGATTCAATAAGCTTCCATTGATACCATCTGATTTTAGGATATACAAGCCCTCTTTATGCGCGTATGCATTATTGATAGAATCTGTGCTTGTTTGGTAAATTGGATCCGTTTTTGGCAACTGATAAATATTTTTACTACCTATAGCATATACAATGTTATTATTAGTACTTAATTTTTTAATACCAGTGTATCCATTCATTTTTTTCCACTGATTGCTATTGATATAATTATTTTTTAAAGCAGTACTAAATAAACCTTCTTCTGTTAATGCATACAAGCTATCGGCAGTGCTTATTGTTTGATAAGTAATGTTGGCCTGCCTGTTATTATTGGCAAACCAAGTATCCTTAATTTCATGTTTGATTAAATCTATTACAACAATCCCAAAATGGGTAGAAACCAAGGCCCAGGGCCCAAGCATTTGAATGGAGTATATTTTTTTATTCGCATATACTTTAGACAAGTATATGTCTGCAATAGAAAAAATTTCATCCCCTTTTACAATATCAATATTGCTATTACTATAGGCAATCATTAATTGTGATTGCACCTCATCCCAAGCGATGGCTGCAATTTCAATTTCATGTAGCCCAGTGGATTTACCTAAAAAGTCTATATTGTTTTTTGCATCAATGCTAAATACTTGATTCGGGGTAGCACCATAAAGCAGGTTGCCTTTTACTAAATGCTGAACAGATTTATTATTGTAATGCTCCCTCCAAGTTCCTAGTGGTACTAATTGGCTTTGAGCAGTAGCTTGTAGATATGCTGTCAAACACCATAAGCCTAAAAAACATTTTTTAATGATGTTTTTAATTAAGTGAGGCATAGATGGCATCTTGAATTTTAGCTCTTAGATTAGACTCGCTAAAAGCTTTGTTATCTCTGGTGGGGTATACTCTATTGGAAAGAAAAATAAATAACAATTCTTTTTCTGGATCGGCCCAAACGCAAGTGCCGGTAAAACCTGTATGGCCAAAAGTACTAGGGGAGGCGCTTAAACAAGGATAGGGGTCTTTAGCGGTGGCATTATTTTTTTCTGGTTTATCAAATCCTAGGCCACGACGACTATTACTCGTATTATACCCTGTAAATGAATCTACGGTACTGGCATTAAAATAAGGTACGCCTTCCCATCTACCTTTATTTAATAGCATTAAATATAATTTTGCTAAATCGCTTGCATTACTGAATAGTCCTGCATGTCCTGCAATACCGCCCATGACGGAGGCGCCTTCATCATGCACAGCTCCTTGTATTAATTCATGTCTGTAATAATTGTCAAGTTCAGAAGCAGCAATATTTTGAAGGGTTGTTTTTTGTAATGGTAAAAATCCGGTGGAAGCCATTCCTAATGGCGCGTAAAATTGTTGTGTAGCATATTCATGTAAATTCATGCCTGTTACCTGCTCTACAATCATGCCTAAGAATATAAAATCATTGTCACTATATACATATTTTCCGGGAGTGGTTACTACACTTCTTAAAATTTTATTTTTAATAGTATCTGACCAACTATCAAGTAAATATTTTGAAGGCGTAATCATTTTATGATGCGCATTATCGGGTACATTCGTAATAAGGCCATCTAAATAAGTTCCGTTAGGCGTAAGCAGGGCTTCATAAAATTTTATATAAGGGTATAAGCCTGCTTGATGTAATAATAAATCTTTCAAGGTAATTTTTGCTTTTTCATTCCCTTGCACCCAAGGCAAATAGTCGCCAATGGTTTTATTAATATCTACCTTACCTTCTTCCACTAATTTCATGATAGATACGGTAGTAGCACTTACTTTAGTCACTGAAGCTAAATCGTAATAAGTATCTAGGGTTACCGGTGCAGAGCCTTCTCCAGCGGTATAGCCATATGCTTTGTTGAAAATTATTGTATTATTTTTTGCCACTAATACTTGACAACCTGGAATAGCTTTTTTTTTAATAGCCTCTTCTATCATAGTATCAATAAAAGATAAATTAGGTGTAGAGGTAGGCGCTGAAATACTTGAACTTGATTCCATCTTATGACTACCTGTGCCAAAGGGTAAGTCTTCACTTACTGTTACAGGAAGTTCTCCAGTGGCTTGTATCTTTCCTTCTACCCATTGAAGCGCTGCTTCTTGTGTAAAGGCATTATCCTCGTAGGCAAATAAAATATTTTGAATTTTGTTAAATTCACCTACTGCATAAGGGTTACCAAATATTAAATGAAACCAATTATTGGGATGGGCTTCATTTAAAAATTGAATGAAGTGCGCAGGAATTTCAAAATGATTAGCCGGTTTGCGATTATAATTATGTAATCCCACTATAACTTGATCAAACTGAGTCAACGATTTTTTGACTGTTTCAAGTGCAGTGCTATCCTTGGCATTAACATAAAATATTTGAAAACCATATTTCTCTGTAAGTGACTTGGTTAGTAAATTAGACTGGCTAAGGTTTAAAGCAATATAGGCAGTCTTT
>CAITGN010000301.1:0-2110 GCA_903891965.1 uncultured Bacteroidota bacterium | reverse complement strand
TCAATTACAAAACGGTATTTCACATCTCCTTTTAACATTCTTGTATAGGCTTCATTGATGCCTTGCATAGGTATTATTTCTATGTCTGAAACAATATTGTGTTCGGCGCAATAGTCAAGCATTTCTTGTGTCTCTTGCATGCCACCAATACAAGAACCTATTACACTTCTTCTATTAGTGACTAAAGAAAACGGTTGCACTTTTGGAGACTCAATGGGAAGGCCTACTACCATTAACTTTCCGTTGGTAGCTAATAAATTTAAATAAGTGGTAAAATCGTGATTGGCAGAAATAGCATCTAAGATCACATCAAAATAACTATTGTATTTTTTCATTGCATCTGCATCGGTGCTAATTAAAAAATGTGTAGCTCCTAATTTTTTGGCATCGGCTTCTTTAGAAGGAGAAGTACTAATAACAGTTACTTCTGCGCCAAAAGAAACAGCGAACTTCACACCCATATGACCTAGCCCACCTAATCCAACTATAGCTACCTTCATACCTTTTTTAACACCCGCAAATACTAAAGGAGAATAAGTAGTAATGCCTGCGCATAATAAAGGAGCCACGGCTGCTAAATCTAATTTAGGAGAAACGTGCAATGTGTAACGCTGATCCACCACAATTTGTGTTGAATAACCACCCATGGTAATACCTGTTCCGTTTCTTTCTTTAGCATTATATGTACCTGTCATACCTTCTGCACAATATTGCTCTAAGCTCTCTTGACAATTTTTGCAAGTTCTGCAACTATCCACCATTACACCCACACCTGCTAAATCACCAATTTTGAATTTGCTAACACCGCTTCCTACGGCAGTAACCTTACCAACAATTTCATGACCTGGTACCATGGGATAAACAGAGCCACCCCATTCGTTCTTGGCTTGATGTAGGTCGCTATGGCAAACACCACAATATAAAATTTCTACTTGAACATCGTTTTCTCCTAGGTTTCTTCTATCAAAAGAATAAGCTTCTAAAGCAGTAGTAGCACTTAATGCTGCGTATGATTGGGTATTGGGCATGTTTTAATTTTGAATGCTAAAGTTAAGTAGGTATTTATTGAAAACCTTAGAATTCTTAATTAATAAATGGGGTAGACCATTTTTTATCTGTATACACTAATGTGCCAGATAAAGTTCTCATAAAGGCAATCACAGCGTCTCTTTCATCATTAGTTAAATTTAATTGCTGTGTATTATTATTAGGTCTTAATTTTCCATCTAAATTATTGTTTCTTGGATTCGCTGGAATATTATTATAATGCGCAAGTACGGCAGCTAAATTATTAAACACACCATTGTGCATCATACGGCTATTAATAGTGCCATCAGTTTTCAATAAATCTCTTAAGGAAGGGGCCCTTGTATCATTCAATTCAATATCATTACTGCCTATAACTCCAATCACGCCATTGTTTCTTGAATTAGGGTCGATATCAAATTCAGGGGCGTTATGACAACCATTACAACCTAGGCCACCAGCAATTCTTATTCCATTATTATTAAAAACAGGTGGCGTCATATATAAATTTTTCCCTGTGTTTTCTGTTGCGGTGAAATTAGGAAAGGGGTCGTTGTCATTTCTAACTTGTGCCCTTCCAATATCATATTTAGCATCGAAGGATTGTATACTTCTTATAAATTGTGCTAAGGACTCTTGCATTCTTGCTTCTGTTACAACGGTATCGCCATACACAAATTTAAATAGCTCGTTGTAATAATTAATTTTTGAAAGTTTAGTAATTAAACTTGCCATATTGCCTCTTCCATTCACACCACTAAAACCCATTTCTAAATGATCTTGTATAGGCATTGTGGTTTGTTGTTCTAAACTAGTGGCTCTTTCATTCCAAAAGAATTTTGCTTCGTTGGCAAATCTTGCATTTATTAAACGCATTGAATGCCTAACAGTAAGGCCGCCTTCCACACCAGCACTTATTAAACTAGTATCGCTAAAGGCAAAATTTTGTTTATGGCAACTACTACAAGAAATGGTATTGGTAGTGCTTAAATTTTTATCATAAAAAAGCACCCTTCCTATACTGGCTTTAGCATTGGTGATGACATTGTTACCGGTATTGTCTTTATTAATATAGTTAGGAATT
>CAITGN010000300.1:0-4620 GCA_903891965.1 uncultured Bacteroidota bacterium | reverse complement strand
CCTAGGGTGTACTTGAAGTAATCGTATATAATGTAAAAGTTGTTTTTTAGCTAGTTGCAACTGTTGAGGTTGCTTTGAAATTTTAATAGCTAATTCCCATATATATTTATTGCGCACTCTATTTACAATAGGTTGCGCTGGGCCTAATACTGTTTTTTGAATCTCAGGCGTAAGTGAATGAAGGAAGTGGTTGGCTGCTTCTTCTGCTATATTATTTTCTTTGTGTTTAAATAGTAAGCTCATGAGTCTGCTAAAAGGAGGGTAGGAGAAATGTTTTCTATTTTGAATTTCAAAATTATAAAAGCCAAAATAATCATGTTGTTGCACGAGCTGCACAATGGGGTGCTGTAATTGACTTACTTGTATGATTACTGTTCCATTATCGTTTTTTCTGCCAGCTCTGCCACTTACTTGTTCCATCATTTGAAATGCCCTTTCATTCACTCTATAATGGTTGAAATTAAGTAAGCTATCTGCATCTACAATGCCTACTAGGTCTACATTTTCAAAATCAAGTCCCTTCACCACCATTTGGGTACCTACTAAAATATCTATTTGTCTTTGTTCAAATTTTTGAATGAGTTGGTCATGCTCGTTTTTGCCTTTAACATTGTCTAAATCCATTCTCGCAACTATGACGCCGGGTAAAGATTGATTTAACTTTTCTTCAATCTGTTCTGTGCCAAAACTTTTTTGTTTAAAGTTTTGTTTGCCACAAGCTTTACAGGTATTCACTATTGGATAAGAGGCGCCGCAATAATGACAAGAAAGTAAATTCTTAGCTTTATGATAAGTAAGGGTAACATCACAATGTTCGCAATGTGGAATCCATCCGCAGGTTTCACAAATTAAATAAGGAGCATAGCCTCTTCTATTTTGAAATAAAATAACCTGCTTTTTATTCGCAATAGTTTTTGAAATAGAGGCCAAGAGTTGCGGTGTTAGAATGGCAGTACCAGCGGGTTGTTTTTTGGTGTCTATTAATTCAATTTTGGGAAGTGTGCCTGTGCTAAACCTTTCATTTAAATAAGTGTATCCAAATTTCTTAGATATAGCATTAAAATAGGTTTCTACTGAAGGGGTTGCTGAGCCTAGTACCACTTTCGCCTTTAATTGACTGGCATAATAAATGGCAGTATCTCTTGCCTGGTATCTAGGAGCGGGTTCTTGTTGTTTATAAGAGGGGTCATGTTCTTCGTCAATGACAATGAGGGATAAATTTTTATAAGGCAAGAAAAGGGCGGAACGCGCACCCAATACAATTTTAATTTCACCAGACTTTACCTTATTCCAAATTTCTACTCTTTCATTAGGGTTGAATTTAGAATGGTAAATAGCAATAGAACCGCCAAAATATTGTTTTAACCTTCTTATCATTTGGGCAGTGAGTGCAATTTCAGGAAGCATATACAAGGCTTGCTTGTTTTGTTGAATTGCTTCATTGATAAGGGCTACATATATTTGTGTTTTTCCACTGCCCGTAATCCCATGCAATAGTCCAACAGGATGTGTAAGAAGTTGCGATTGCACAGAGGCCAAGGCTTCTTTTTGTTTTTCAGATAAGCTATGCAGCGCAGTGTTGCCTGTATTTGGATCGTTGGCCAGTCTATCTATTTTTCTTTTCTCGGCCACTAAAATACCTTTATCAATTAAGGCTTTTAGTTGCGCATGGGTGGCATTGGCTTTTTCTAAAATAGATTTTTGTTGAACAGTTCCTTCTGTTTTTTCAAAATGTAAAAATGTAAGCAATAAATCTAATTGTTTAGGAGCTCTTGTCCATTCATTCAATAATTTTTCTAAGGAAGCCTCGTTTTTATAGTCTGCATGTAAGCTTAAAAATATTTCTACCTTACTACTATACTTATCTTTCATATTCTCCTGCACCAAACAAATTCCTTTTTGAATAAGTTTATTAATCACAGGATAGACCGATTTTTTATCTAGTAGTTTTTGAATTTCTAATAAGGTTAAGGTTTTTTTTATTTCTAATGCTTCCGAAATAATATATTCAGCGTCGCTTAAGTTCTTAGTATCTTGCTCCTGTTGTTCATTTAAAATAAATACACTTTCGCTAGATATTTTTAAGTGACTAGGAATGGCCGCTTGCATGACTTCACCTTCGGTGCACATATAATATTCCGCCATCCACTCCCATAAAGCCAATTGATGTTCATACACAATAGGTGCATCGTCTAAAACAGAAAGAATGGGTTTGGGGGTAAAGGCTTCAGGGGCTTTGCTGCTTATTTTTTTTACAATGCCTGCGTACCTTTTATTGGCACCTAACATCACTTCCACACGCATACCAATGGCTACTTCATCCTGCATAGATGCAGGAATCATCCAAGTATAATTTTTCGGAAGCGCTAAGGGTATGATTATTTCTGCGTACATGATATAGGGTTGCAAAAATACACTATGAATTTGGATACTTTCTATATCTTCTCATGCCTTCATCCATTTTCTTGTAAACAAGGTCTTTTAAGGCGTCCATTTGATCCAGGGTATAGTCGCTTACTTCCACCGTTTCTAAATAAACCACTCTATGTTTTCCGGGGGTAAGTGTGAGGGCGCTACTAAAATGCATACGATCAACGGAGTCAACCAATAGCACTGGTTGAATAGGAATATTCATTTCAATGGCTAATTTAAAGGCGCCATTGTAAAAAGATTTTAGGGGGTATTCTTCTGTCATGCTAAAAGTGCCTTCAGGAAAAATAAAAATAGAGATATGTTTTTCTAAAGCTGCTTTTAAATTACGTAAACTTTGGGCTCTTTTTTCTGGATCACCTCTATCTACCATCACTACAGCATGTCTGTAGATAAGTCCAAACAAAGGTATTTTTGAAGATTCGAATTTACCCAAGGGTTTGATAGGTTGATGTTTTAATTGAACAATGGAGGGGATATCCATATAGGAATTATGGTTTCCTACAAATACATGGGCGCGATTAAAATCATGGGGGGCTTCAAAAATTTCTGAGTGTCGAACGCCCATGAAAAAATATAAAATTTTACCCCAATAACGACATATAAAATAAACATGCTCGCTTAGTTTTTCTTTACCCAAGGGAAGGGCTAAAAACATAGCTGTCACCGAAAGTATAGTGAGTATTGAAAACAATACAATGGCATAAAGGCAGTATATAAGCTGAAGCGCTCTTTTAAGGATTTTCATCTGTCTGCTAATATAATAAAAAAGGCCCGAAATTAGATTCGGGCCTTCACCTTGTTTTTTAATAACCAGAAAACCTTTATAAACTAAGCCTTTAGGGGATTTCTACCATATTTTTCATCATGTTGTGTTGCATCTAATCCTAATTCTTCATCTTCTTCAGTCACACGAAGTGGCATGATAATACTAATAAATTTGAATATTAAAAACGATACTGTAAAGCTATACGCAACTACAATCAGCATTGCTTTTAATTGTGTAAAGAAAAATGCAGGGTTGCCATAAAATAAACCATCATTGCCTGCTGCATTCACTGCTTTAGAAGCAAAAATACCTGTCATTAACATACCCACCATTCCACCAATACCGTGACATGGAAATACATCTAATGTATCATCTACTCTTGATAATTTAAATGCATGACTAGCTACATTTGAAATAATAGCTGCCACTACACCAATAAAAATACTTTGTGGTATACCTACAAAACCTGCTGCAGGTGTAATGGCTACTAAACCTACTACCGCGCCAATGCAAAATCCAAGTACAGAAGGTTTTTTACCTTTCATTACATCAAAGAACATCCAAGCTAAACCAGCTGCGGCTGCTGCAGTATTAGTTGTAGCGAATGCATTAATGGCTAAGCTGTTGGCGCCTAATGCAGAACCTGCATTGAAACCAAACCAACCAAACCAAAGTAAACCAGTACCAATTAATACATAAGGAATATTAGCGGGTGGTATTTCATGTTGTTCTAATTTAGAGCGACGAGATTTTAATACAATGGCACCCGCTAAGGCAGCACAGCCCGCACTAATATGTACAACTGTTCCACCAGCGAAATCCAAGGCGCCCATTTTTAATAAAAACCCGTTAGGATGCCAAGACCAATGTGCTAATGGTGCATATACTAATATGATAAATAAAACAATAAATAAAATATAAGAAGTGAATTTAATACGCTCTGCTACCGCACCCACTACAAGCCCTGGTGTGATAATGGCAAACATTAATTGAAAGAGTGCAAATAATAATAATGGGATAGTCATAGCTGTTCCACCTTGTAAACTTGGGGCCCCATTCACTACACCTTTAAAGAATAAATGTGTCATCGGGTTTCCAATAATGCCATTAATGCTTTCACCAAAGCTTAAACTATAGCCAAAGCTTATCCAAATAACTGAAACCACTCCTGCTGATACCATGCTTTTGATCATGGTAGAGATAATATTCTTACGGTGTACCATTCCTCCATAGAAAAAGGCAAGACCTGGGGTCATGATAAATACAAGTGCTGTTGCGACTAAAATCCAAGCTATATCGGCTCCACTATAAGTAGAGGCGTCTCCCTGAAAACTGGGAAGTTGAGGGACAAACAAAGCGAGTAGGGATACTAGAAGCAAAACTACAAAAGGAGCGAATTTTTGTACAACTTGATTTTTCAT
>CAITGN010000299.1:0-4879 GCA_903891965.1 uncultured Bacteroidota bacterium | reverse complement strand
CCCTCGTTTATGGGGGGCGCTGAAAAAAATTATTAGATAAAAATTAAAATGGGTCTTAAATTTTCTTTAGACCCATTTTAATTAACGACCGGGCATATTCAAAGGAATATCTCTTTTCAGCATATCTTCTCTTTGTGCAATTTCACAAGCAGTATGAAAAACCATGGATACTCTTTTTTGCATCAAATCGAAATTAATTTTTTCAATAGTATCGGTTGGTTGGTGGTAATCTGCTAATAACATACCATCATAGAAAAATAAAATAGGCACTCCTTTTTTAGCAAAATTGTAATGGTCGCTACGGTAGTAAATTCTATTTTTATCGTTAGGGTCGTCGTACTTATAGTCTAATGTAATATTACTTGAAGCCTTATTAGCTGCTTCGTTAATACCCACTAATTCAGAACTTAATTTATCGTGACCAATCACATATACATAACTAAGAGTATCTCCTAAATGACGCTCTGTATCTACACGGCCCACCATGTCTGTATTCAAATCGGCAGTGGTTTTATCTAAAGGAAATATAGGATGTTCTGCATAATACTCTGAGCCCCATAAGCCTTTCTCTTCTCCACTAACTGTCATAAATACAATGGTTCTGCGGGGCTTAAAACCTTTTTTGGCTGCAACAGAAAATGCTTCAGCCATTTGCATCACACTCACTGTTCCTGAACCATCATCATCGGCGCCATAATAAATGACATCACCTCTTTTGCCTAAATGATCGTAGTGGCCAGTTAGCATTAAATATTCTTCTTTTTTATCTGTACCAGGAAGTATAGCAATCACATTGCTACTTTCAACATTTTCAGTGGTTTTACTCGCAACAATAGTAGCATCGGTCGTATAGCTTCCTTTTTTTAATTCTATTAAATTCGTTAAAGAAGATGCAGTAGCGCCAAATAGTGCACTAGCTACTTCCATTGAAATATTGGCCATTATAAAACCTGCATTTGCATTCGTATTGGCTTTCATATAAACATTTCCTTTGGTAAGAGAGGGTGTAGCAGTTGGGAAATCACCTGATATAATGAATAAACCAGCCGCCCCTTTGCTGCTTGCTTGACGCAATTTAGCCATAGGAGATGCGGGGTTGGAATAAAAGGCGCGATTGCCACCTGGTCCCATTTTTACAGGGCCATCACTATTGCCATCTATGATCACAACCAACTTTCCTTTTACCTCTAAATTTTCATAATCATTAATTGATTTGCTAGCATCTACAATTCCGTAACCTGCAAAAACAACTTCTTTGAAGTTTACATTAGAATTGGTAATGCCTTGTAAATTAAAGTTGAAATCTTTGTCCCATACAAATGATTTTCCTTGAACTGTTAATTTTTTTTCAGTAAGTACATCTTGGTATACAGGGTATACTTGTTGGTAGCTATTTCCATTACCTGGCAATAGCCCCATTCTTTTAAATTCAGATTCAATATAAGCGGCTGCTCTTTTTTGCCCTGGCGAGCCTGTTTCACGGCCTTCCATCTCAGCACTCGCAATGATAGAAAGTTTTTCTTTCAAGCCTTTTGCTGTAATGACATTAGCAAATTTGGTAAGGTCTTTTGTTGTTTGAGCAAAAGACATGGTGCTGATGAACAGCAAGAAAATCCATACTAGTTTTTTCATAAGACGTATTTAATTTTTAAGCACAAGTTATTTTGTTCACTCTATTTTGATGTCTGCCTCCTTCAAAGGCGGTAGTCATAAATTTTTCTATCATTTCTTTGGCAAGTTCTATACTTACATAACGTGCAGGTATACAAATCATGTTCGCATTATTATGTAAGCGTGTTAGTTCTGCTACATCGGTTTGCCAGCAAAGACCCGCTCTAATACCTGCATGCTTATTGGCTGTCATCGCAACACCATTGGCACTACCGCAAAATAAAATACCAAAAGCCGCTTCTCCAGTTTCAACACTAGTGGCAGTGGGGTGAGCAAAATCGGGGTAGTCGACAGAATCGGAGCTGTAGGTACCAAAATCTTTGGTGGTATATCCTTTTTCTTGTAACCAAGCGTTAATGGTATTTTTAAAATCAACACCAGCGTGGTCGGCGCCTAAGGCAATGGGTTTTTGAGCATCAAATACAAAAGACATAATTTATTTTTTAAGGGTATAGAATAGATAAAATTATCCTACTACTATTATATTTTTTCTAATTTAAGTTTTCTATTTAATCCCACTGCTCGTCTTCTTCATTTTTAACAGACTTATGCGCCCATCTTGAAACGAAAATGCTAAACTCAAATAAAGTATATAAAGGAATAAATACAATGGTTTGACTATACCAGTCAGGGCTAGGCGTAATAAAGGCAGCTACCAATAAAATGATGACTACTGCATATTTACGCGTAGTGGTTAAAAACTTAGGAGTGATTAAACCAATCTTTGTTAATAAAAATACAATCACAGGTAGTTCAAATGCAATACCACAACCTAAAATTAAGTTGGTCAAATTATCTAAGTAATCTGCAAAAGTAGGAATAGTAGTGATAGCGCCTTTTGAACCTAATTGAAAGCCTGCCAAAAAATTAAAAGTAAAAGGGCCTAATACAAAAAATCCAAAGGCTGCGCCCATGAAGAAAAATAAAGAAACCCAAAAAATCATGAACCTTGTGTTCTTAATTTCTTTTTCTTTCAAAGCGGGTTTTATAAAAGCCCATATTTGATAAAATATATAAGGGAAGGCGATAATTAATCCACCTACAAAGGCCATACTAATACTACTTAAAAATTGACCGCCGAAAGTGGTGCTTTGTAAAGATACTTTTACAGGAGGCATACAAAGTGCATCTCCTAAATGTAACCAATGGCTTAAATCACAGAATGCTTTGTAAGTAATGAAATCTGGGTTCAGGGGACCAGTAATAACATTGTCCATAATCCAATCACGATAAATGAATATAATAACGGATGTGATTAATACAGAGCTGAGTGATCGCACAATCGTGCCTCTTAATACTTCCAAATGATCGATGAAAGACATCTCTGATTCGTCAGTTTTTTTAAATCGGTCAAATAGTGCCATAATACATTTTCAATGAGGGCTAAAGTTAAGGTTTCTAGTGGAAAAAGGGGGTCCAAAAATCAAAAAAAGGACTATCGGATTTTAATTTTTGCCTTTTCAATTCGGGTATCACTTACGGCCAAAATTTCGGCGTCAAAATGCGGCAAATGTATAATGGTGCGCATTTTAGGAATGGACTCGTGATGGTGAATTAAATAGCCGCTGAGGGTCTCTGAGCTGTCTGCGGAAAAGTCTATGCCATATTTTTCATATAAGTAGTCTAGCTCTAAGCGCCCACTAAATATATACTCGGTATCTGAGAGCTTTTTTTCAATCAATTCCTGCTCATCATACTCATCTTCAATTTCTCCAAAAATTTCTTCTAGCACATCTTCCATGGTAACAATACCCGCCGTGCCTCCAAACTCATCTACCACCCAGGCAATACTCTTTCTTTTTTTAGAGAATAAACTTATTAAGTCTGCAGCGTTCATACTTTCAGTTACTAAAGGAATAGAGTGCAAAATGGAAGCAATTTGCGTAGGCTTTTTAAATAAATCAAGTTGATGAACATAACCCACAATGGTGTCTAAACTTTCTTCGTACACAATAAGCTTACTTAATTTAGTTTCAATAAATATTTCACTCAGTGTTTGAATAGAAGTACTTAATTCTACACCCACAATTTCTGTTCTAGGCACTAAGCATTCTCTAATTTTGATATCGGGGAGGCTTAATGCATTTTCAAATAAATCGGTATTTAAATCTTGTTGTTCTTTTGATTGTTTTGTTTGTTGCACAAAATGGGCAAGATCTACTTTAGTGAATCCCTCTTTTTTATGAATGATGCGCATTTGAAATAAATACTTCAATACAAATTGTGCAAGGTTCACAAGTAATATGGTAATGGGCCTAAATAATAAATGAAAAAATTGTGCCAAAGGGGCAAAGACCGTAATCATGGAAGCGGCCCTGGCTTTGAAGATGGCCTTGGGTACGAGTTCTCCTATAAGTAATATAACAAGGGTTGATAAAATAGTATTGCCCAGTAAAATAGAGTAGGGACCTAGGTTCCACCTTTCCCAAATAAATTGATGTAGTAAAGCTTCGAATTGAATACCGAAAACGACCAAGGAAATATTTAAGCCAATTAAACAAGTGCCAATAAATTGTGTAGGAGCTTCTAAAAACTTAGCTATAATTTTTCCAGAAGGGTTGCCCTGCTTTTTTTTAAGCTCTAAGCTTAAACGGTTGGCACTTACAAAGCCAATTTCATAGCCTGAGAAAAAGCCAATTAAAATTAAAGAAGCGACTATCGCGAAAAGCATATAAATAGTTTATTCAATTTCAAAAATAGTCATTACCACTCAGGTAATTTTGGTTTTGTTTCTACAATGCCTTCAATTTGATCCATAATTTCAGCAGTCAATAAGGCGGCCGTATCAATAGCCGTTAAATTATCTACTAATTGTGCTTTGTTGGTAGCACCTAAAATAGCAGTACTTACATTTGGGTTTTTAATACACCAAGCAATACTTAATGAAGCGGTGCTTACTTTTAATGCTTTGGCAAGAACCCCTAATTGTTGTACTTTTTTTATACTGTCTTGCATTAATAAGCGGTCTCTTAACCATTCAAAACCTTCTAATTGAAAGCGAGAACCTTCTGGTATGCCATCGTTGTATTTTCCTGTTAAAAGCCCGGAAGCTAAAGGACTCCAAATGGTCGTACCCATCCCTAGATTCTTAAAAATTTCCAGGTATTCATTCTCCATTTTTCCACGCTCAAATAAATTGTATTGAGGTTGTTCAACAGAGGGTCCTATTAAATGTTGTGCAGCCGCTACTCGGTGGGCTTCCATAATT
>CAITGN010000298.1:0-1850 GCA_903891965.1 uncultured Bacteroidota bacterium | reverse complement strand
GCTGTGCAAGTATTGATTGATCCAAATCATACCAATATTGTATTTGCCACTATTTGGGCTGCAAGACAAGGCCCCTGGGAAAATGGTGCATGGGACGGTGAAGCAAGTGGCTTGTATAAATCAATGGATGGAGGAAGTACTGGGAAAAAAATAACGAACGGTTTTCCAACTACCAAAGAAGATGGTTTAGGCAGAATTGGTTTTACCATTGCACCTAGCAATTCAAATAGAATGTATGCAACTGTTGATGCCGCGAAAAAAGGCGGTATTTATAGAAGTGATGATGGAGGGGAGTCATGGTATATGTTAACTTCCGATGGAAGATTATGGGGAAGAGGAAGTGATTTTGCAGAAGTAAAAGCCGATCCCAAAAATGAAGACATTGTTTATTCTGCGAATGTAGTAATGTGGAGATCGAAAGATGGAGGAAAAACTTGGGAAGGAATTAAAGGTGCACCAGGCGGAGACGACTATCACCGCTTTTGGATTAACCCAAATAATACCAATATTATTGCAGTAGGTTTAGACCAAGGTGGTACCATTACAGTGAATGGTGGTGAAACTTATTCAAGTTGGTATAACCAAGCTACTGCTCAGTTTTATCATGTAAGTACAGACAATGCTTTTCCTTATAATGTTTATGGTGGTCAACAAGAAAGTGGTTCAGTGGGTATTGCTTCTCGTTCTAATGATGGTGGAATTACTTTTAGAGAATGGCATCCAGTGGGTGTAGAAGAATATGGATATGTTGCAGCAGACCCATTAGATCCCAATATTATTTATGGTGGAAAAATTACAAAGTATGATAAGCGCACTGCGCAAGTTCAAAATATTGCACCTAACCCAGTAAGAAATGGTAAGGTTCGTTTTATTAGAACAGCTCCGGTTTTATTTTCACCCGTTGATCATAAAACTTTATTTTTTGCAGGAAATATAATTTTTAAAACAACCAATGGCGGATCAAGTTGGGAAACCATTAGTCCCGATCTAAGCCGTGAGACCTGGGATATACCTGCAAGTGTGGGCATTTACAATACAGAGGAGGTTAAAAAAATGCGTCAACGTGGCGTAGTATATTCACTCGCTCCTTCTTACCAAGACTTAAATGTTTTATGGGCAGGTACCGATGATGGACTTATTCATATCACCAAAGACGGAGGTAAGCATTGGAAAAATATTACACCAGCATCTATTACATCATGGAGTAAAATTTCAATGATTGATGCAAGTAGGTTTGATGTAAACACCGCTTATGTGGCCGTTAACAGAATACGCGTGGATGACATGACACCTCATATTTATAAAACAACAGACGGCGGAGCGACCTGGAAAAAAATTATTAACGGCTTACCAAACGAACCCATTAATTCTGTGAGAGAAGATGCAGTAAGAAAAGGGTTGTTATTTGCAGGATCAGAAAATGCAGTTTACTTTTCTTTAGACGCTGGTGAAAACTGGCAGTCCTTAAAATTAAATATGCCTGCTACTTCTATTCGTGATTTAGTTATTAAAGATGATGATTTAGTTATTGGCACACATGGTCGTAGTTTTTGGATTTTAGATAATATTACACCGCTTCGACAAATTAATGTAAATAAAACAAAAGAAACCGTTTTATTCAAACCACAAAAAGCAATGAGAGTAAGATGGAATATGAATACCGATACGCCGCTTCCTCCTGAAGAGCCAGCGGGTGAAAATCCTCCAGATGGTGCCATGATAGATTATTATTTAAATAGTAATACTAGCAGTCCTGTAAAATTAGAAATAATGAATGCGAAAGGAGATATTATTAGAACCTTTACAAGTAAGGATACTTTATATACTATACCAGAAGTAAATATTCCTTT
>CAITGN010000297.1:0-7110 GCA_903891965.1 uncultured Bacteroidota bacterium | reverse complement strand
ATATTGCTAAGATTAATAAGCATTTTTTAGAGGGTAGTTTTAGTGAGGGGCTGGCCATGATACCCGCCATGGAAGCGAAGTTGAAGGAAATTGAACTATACTTAGATAGCCACCGTGTGCTGGTGTTTTACTATAAAATTGCCTGCTTGTACTTTGGTGCGGGCAAGCCTGCGAAAGCCATTGATTATTTAAATAGAATTATTAATTGGAAATTAAATTTAAGAGATGACCTGCAATGTTATGCGCGTTTACTTCATTTAATTGCACACTATGAAATGGGTAATACAGAAGTGGTGAATTATTTATCGAAGTCGGTGTACCGATTTATGTATAAAATGAAAAGCTTAAGTACAGTAGAAGAAGTATTATTTAATTTCTTAAGAAAATCTATTCAAAGTGGTGGGGAAGAAAATAGTTTATTGAATAGTAAGGCGGCTATTAAAAAGTCATTTACTGTTTTATTAGAAACCTTGCAACCCCTTACTACCAATAAATTAGAAAGCAGGGCCTTTATGTACTTAGATATTATCTCTTGGTTAGAAAGTAAAATTCAAGGCAAACAAGTACAAGCCATTATTAAAGAAAAGTTTTTAGCGTCAAAAGTTTAATAAAAAATTTAAGGAGGCTTTGATAACTGCGCTACTATTTTATAATCTCTCTTGTCACAAAATTAAAACGGCTACCTGAAGCCATCATCTTAAAGGGTTTTAAAACTTTACCCCATTTCTTTTTTTGTGCAGCCCAATCCATAGGATCATATAACATTGCATAAGACTTACCCCAAACTTTAAATTGTCCGGCTTCTACTATAATGGCCGTTGATTCGTCCATTCCAATACCTAAAGTACCAGGATAATTTTCAACCACAGAAATTAAATCGAATTGTCGATTGCGCACTAATACATGTTGATCTAATGCCGTATTAGTCATAAATGAAAAGGCCGGGTTAAAATTGTACTTTTTACTTATATCATCTCTAGCATCCCCTCCAATCATTAAAGAGCCCATAATAGTGGCTCCTGCAGAAGTTCCCATAATAACACCTCCTCTATCTAATAAGGCAATAAATTCATCATAGAGTTTAGTGCCTGCATAGGCGTCGGCAATTAATTGCTGATCCCCTCCTCCAAAATACAGGCCCTTGGCATTACGCAGCAGCTCAATATTTTTTGGATTGTCCGCCTCTTTTTTATCGCGTGTGTGTATGGTGTTTAAATTAGTATAGCCTTGAGAAGTGAATTTAATAAGGTGTTCGCCTTTTTGGATATACTCTTCGTCGGTGGTGGCAGTAGGAATATACACTACGGGTTGATCCTTGCCACCAATATAGTTTGCAAAAAAACTAAATAAAGAATCGGGAATAGAACCTCCTCCAATGATAATAAGTTTTCCTTTTGAATTAAAAAATGGATTAGGAATGTTACCATTAGTAGATTGAGCAAAAACGGGAATAGATGTTATAGTAAAAAAAAGAAACAAGCAAAAAAGAAGACTATTTTTTTTAAGAGCGCTAATTTTTTTAAACATAGTTTAATTTAAAATGATTTTTAAATAGTTTCTAAGCCTTTTTATCACACATACATCGCTTCAATCTCTTTTTCAAAATTGCCTAATACTACTTTTCTTCTTAGACTTAATTTTGGCGTCATCTCTCCGTTATCTATATTCCACTCTCTTGGTATTAAAGCAAACTTTTTAACCTGCTCTACCTGATTGAATAATTTATTATACTCATCCACTATATCTTGTAACATAGTAAGCACCATTGTATTTTTTATAATTTCTGCATTGCTTACATATTCAATACCATGTTGCTTAGACCAGTCTTTTAATTTAGCAAAAGAAGGCACTATTAAAGCACTTACAAATCGTCTATTATCACCCACCAGCATAATTTGTTCTACAAATGGGCTCTCTTTCATTTTATTTTCAATAGGCTGAGGCGCTACATATTTACCCCCACTGGTTTTAAATAATTCTTTTTTACGATCGGTAATTTTTAAATACTTACCATCTTCCAAGACGCCAATATCTCCAGTATGTAACCAGCCATCAATGATTGTTTCAGCTGTTAAATCGGGACGCTTATAATACCCAAGCATAACACTCGGACCCGCCACACATATCTCTCCATCTGCTTCTAATTTATACTGCACCCCTTCTATCACAGGGCCTACTGTACCATATTTAGAGCCACCTGGGTTACGTTGGTTCACACTAATAATTGGACTATTCTCTGTAGGACCATAGCCTTCATAGATAGGTATTTGCGCTGCATTAAAAATGCGAAGTAGTTTCACTTGACATGCCGCACCACCTGTAACAATAAATTTTACATTGCCACCCACTGCTTCACGCCACTTTACAAAAATTAATTTATTAGCTAGTTTTAACTGCGTGCGGTACCACCAAGAACCTGGAATTAAATTATCATATTTTTCAGCCAAGGCTACTGCCCAGAAAAATAATTTTCTTTTAACCCCCGTTAACTCTTCTCCCTTCATCATTATTTTTTCAAACATCTTTTCTAAAAGTCGGGGCACGGTAGAAAATCCGTCAGGAGATACTTCTTTTAAATTATCGCCAATGGTTTCCAAGCTTTCTGCATAATAAATACTCATGCCACTATATAAATAAATATAAGAAGCGAGCTTTTCAAAAATATGATTCAGTGGTAAAAAGCTGAGTACTTTTTGGTCGGGTGCATCGTTGAAAGGAAAAGATTTTTTTCCCATCGATAAGTTAAAGTAAATATTTTTATGCGTTAACATAACTCCCTTGGGAGTACCCGTAGTTCCTGAAGTGTAAATAAAAGTGGCTACTTGTTCAACAGGTATGGTTTTTTTAATTTGATCTACTTGGGCTAATAATGCGGCGTCATTATTTCTTAATTCAGACCAATGCTTAGCGCCCGCAATACGATCAAATGTGTACACCTCTTTTAAACAATCTACTTTGTCTTTAATAGACATAACCTTATCATATAGTTCTTTATTACTCGCGAACATATATTTGACAGAAGCGTCATTCAATATAAATGTAAGTTCTAAGGGATTCGTAGTAGGATAAACAGGTACCCAAATAATACCTAATTGTTGGGCGGCGAAATCGCCAAATATCCATTCAGGACGGTTGGTACTTATGACTGCAATTTTATCGCTGCCTTCTGGAGAAAAATTATGGGCAGATAAACCAAGGCTTAATAAGCCGGCACTAAGTTCATTGGTAATTTGCGCTACTTCCTTTGTGGAATATTTGCGCCACTGGCCATTTTCTTTGGCTGCCAACATATCCTCTTGAGGAAAATGTTGTAATTGATGTTCGATGCAATCGAAGAGTCTTTTAGATTCCATAAGGCAAGCAATATTGTGTAACAAAATACTGAAATAGGGGCAGAAAAAAAAGAAAATAGCCTATGAAATACAAAGAAAAGCATAGTAAAACCTGATTAGATTTAATTGAAAACCTAACTATATTATTAAACTACGCACTACTTATTAAATAACTACTAGTAAATCAAATGAGTAAGTAAGCCATCTCTTAATTTAGGCTCAAACCAAGTGCTTTTTGGAGGCATGACTTCGCCGGCGTCGGCTATATTAAATAATTGATCGATGGTTACTGGATATAAACTGAAAGCCACTGCCATCTCACCACTGTTCACTCTTTTTTCTAGTTCTGCTAATCCTCTAATGCCTCCCACAAAATCAATTCTTTTATCAGTTCTTTGATCATGTATGCCCAATACTTTTGATAATATAGCATTAGATAAAATAGTTACATCTAATACGCCAATAGGATCGCTTGTATAAATACCTGTTTTCGCTGTTAATTGATACCAATTGTTTTCTAGATACATTCCAAAACTATGCAGTGCTGTAGGTTTGAAGGCCGACTCTTCTTTTTGAATCGTAAAATCTTGTTCAAGTGCTGCTATAAAATTAGCAGCAGATAATCCATTTAAATCTTTTACCACACGGTTGTAATCCATAATGGCTAATTGATTAGAGGGGAATAAAGTGGTTAAAAAATAATCAGATACTTTTTTAGCTGCAGAGCCCGGCTTCACCGCTTCTTCACTAATAGCTAATTTTACTTTAGCTGCAGAAGCTGCTCTATGATGACCATCTGCTATATAAGTGCAAGGCACTTCAGTTGCAAACAAGTTTGTGATTTGATCAATGATAGTTTCATCACTTATAGCCCAAACTGTATGTTGAATACCGTCTTCAGCTGTAAAATCGTAGACTGGGTTCTTAGTGGTTTTCCATTTATCTATAATAGAATCTATACTTGCTTGGTTTCTATAGGCTAAAAATACATTGCCTGTTTGTGCGCCAGTAGTCTTGATATGATTGATTCTATCTAGTTCTTTTTCAGGACGCGTGAATTCATGCTTTTTAATAATATCATTATTATAGTCGTCAATACTACTTGCGCAAACCAATCCTGTTTGTGCACGGCCATCCATAATTAATTGATAGATATAATAACAAGGCTTAGACTCTTTAAATAAAACATCTCTTTGTATAAATGCATTTAAATTTTCTAAAGCTAATTGATATACTTCTTGACTATGTACATCTGTATTCTCTGGTAAGCCAATTTCACTTTTAGTAATATGTAAAAAAGAATAGGCATTACCTACTGCTTCTATTTTTGCTTCTGCACTATTTAATACATCGTAAGGTTTGCTAGCAACTTGTTTTGCTAATTGAGGCTGAGGACGTAAAGCTTCAAAGGGACTTATTTTTGCCATGGGCGCGAAGTTCGTTCTTTTTGTTGAGAATTAAATTTTTTCAGCGAATGATTTCATCAAGTTGCAGAAAGCTTCTACACTTGAATAAGGTAGGGCATTGTACATACTCACTCTTATTCCACCCACTGTTCTATAACCTTTCACGCCAATCATTCCTTCCGTTTTACATAAAGCTAAAAATGCTTCTTCTTTGGAACTATCTGTTAAAAAGAAAACGGCATTCATAATACTTCTGTCTTCTATAGCAATGGGGCAATGAAATGCCGGAAGGCTATCAATGGTATGGTATAATAAATTCGATTTTGCTAAGTTTAATTTTTCCATCGCTGCTAAACCCCCTTGGGCTTCTATCCAACGAAGGGTTAATAAACTAACATATATAGAAAAAACAGGAGGTGTATTTAATAAAGAACCAGCTTCAATATGTTTTCTGTAATCTAATATGGCAGGAATTTTTCTATTAATTTTTCCTAGAATTTCTTTTTTAACCACTACTAAGGTAACTCCTGCAGCACCCATATTTTTTTGTGCCCCTGCATAAATTAAATCGAATTGTTTAAAATTAGTGGGCCTGCAAAATATATCAGAACTCATATCGCCAATAAGTAAGGCTGAAGTCTGAGGATAGCTGTGATATTGGGTTCCCTCTACTGTATTGTTAGTGGTAATATGTAAATAAGTAGCGTTTGTAGGAATGTCTAATGCTTTATTTATATAAGTATGTTTTTTATCGGCAGTATCTGATACTACTTTCACAGGTCCAAACAAACTAGCTTCTTTCACTGCTTTATTACCCCATACACCATTATCACAAATAGCGGCTAATCCGTTTTCATCTAATAAATTCATGGGCACTTGCATAAACTGCATAGTGGCGCCCCCTTGTAAAAATAAAACTTCATAAGCCTCATCTAATCCCATTAACCTTTTTACAATAGTTTGTGCTTCTGTAACTACTTCTACAAAATGAGAAGTACGATGTCCTATTTCTAAAATAGATAAACCTGTATTATTAAAATTATGAATAGCCGCTGCTGCTTGTTCTAAAACTTCTTTTGGTAAAATAGAAGGACCTGAATTAAAATTGTGCAATTGCATTATAGTGATATAAATTAAATATTAGTATTGTTCGTATCTGAAGAAAGTTTTACTCCTGCATCAGTTGGAAGTTTTACTCTTTCATCAGAAGACGCCTTAGCGTCTTCTTCTTCTTCAACTGTGGTCACACCCCCTGAAATAGCATATTTCATTGCTTCTGCAGCATTAATATATTTTGGTAATTTTTTTGTTTTGGATAATGGTATAATAAAAGATATACCTGATATCGCATAAGAGTGTGGCACGTATACGGTGACATGATCTTTTAATCCTAAATGTTCACAGCTTTCTTGTGTAATAAATCCTATTCTCCAAATATCCTCAGCATCAATACAAACCAAAACGGGTTTATCAAATTTTTTCTTATTACCTGCGAAGGCTTCTAAAAAATCTTTCACTGAAGAATAAATAATTTTTATGCCTGGTGTTCTTTCTAAAATTTTATCGAAGATGGACATGAGTCTTTCTACAAAAAATAGAGAAGACAACCAACCTACTACTAATACAAGTACGATGGCTACCAAAAAACCAAGACCAGTTACCTTAGGTATTTGACCATTGACTTCTGCAAATTGTTGCGGAAATATAAAATTGAGCAGATTGGGTAAAAAATTATCGACCCAATTAAATAGACTCACTACTACCCAAATAGTGACCCCAATGGGTGCCAGTACAATGACCCCTTGAAAAAAACGCTGTGCTAGAGCCGTTAGTATTTTCTGTTTGAATATTTGACGCCTGATATTGGGCATTTGGACTAGTATTAAGGCCCAAATTTCAAACAATTTTGCCATTCGGCATAAATAATAAAAAAATAAGCCTGGAAACTTTGAAAACGAGCTAAGTTTCCGTAGTTTTGCGCCTCCAAAACAAGCTATGCAAGAAAGAATACTTAACAAATCCCGAGAATTGATGTTCCAAACTGGGGTCAAACATGTGACCATGGATGACTTGGCTACTCAATTGGGCATAAGCAAAAAGACCATTTACCAGTATTATAAGGACAAAGACGCCTTGGTGAGTTCCGTAGTAGAAAATGAACTAGCCAACCACGCCTTAATATGTAATCAAAGTATGCAAGCTGCAGATAATGCCGTGCATGAAATATTCTTATTAATGACGGTGATTCAGGAGATGTTTAATAGAATGAATCCCCTTGCCTTATTTGAGATTGAAAAATATTATCCTTTGGCCTTTGAGAAAATTAAAAACCATAAAGACGATTTTATTTTTTCTATGATTAGCAAAAATTT
>CAITGN010000296.1:0-6270 GCA_903891965.1 uncultured Bacteroidota bacterium | reverse complement strand
TTTGGCATATCTCCCAATAGAATTGCAGTGCTTGGAGGCAACCTTTTAATATTTATTAATTTGGTATTAGTATGCTATAAGCTATTTTTAGCAAGCTTTAAAAATGCAGACATAGAAGGCATAGAAAGAACTATTGCAAGCTACCTGCCTGTTTATGCTATATGGACTGGATTAGTAGCTTTTTTAATTCCAATAATATTTCAATTTAAATAAAAGATAAAAAAAAATCCCAACAAAATAAATTGTTGGGATTTTGTATTTTCTGTACTATTTATTTCGTTTCCAAATATTATTAGATGGGTTATAATCCGGTAACACTTTATCTGGATCATAGCTAACCGATTCAATTTCCTCTGTACAAGGATATCTAAAACTCCAAGCTACATTACGCTCCCATATTTCTACAGGAAGTTTTATACGCTCTGTTTTACCACTTACTGTTTTTACTTCTAGTATAACAGGCATAGCCATTTTTTCAAGATTGTCTAAAGTAATTATAGCTCCTTTTGAAAAATTGGTACTATCGTTATACTTAACGCTTCTCACTGCTACATCTAAACGCCAATTATTTGCAAACCAGCCTCTCCAAAACCATTGTAAACTTTCACCTCCTACATTCTCAATAGTATGAAAGAAATCATCGGGTGTAGGATGTTTGTAAGCCCATCTATTAATATAAGCTCTTAAAGCGCGATCAAAACGATCTTCTCCTAAAATAACATCTCTCAATAATGTTAAGCCTTCTCCTGGTTTGCTATAAGACAATGTTCCATTGTTTCTTTCTTTGTAATTATCTACATAAGTTAAAATAGGTTCTAGGCCTGGTGCGGTATACATGGCACCAATTCTATTTTTATCTTGCGGATTTTTACTTTTATACTCTCCGTTATTAAAATTTGCAGAAGATAAACTATTAATAAAAGTATTAAATCCTTCATCCATCCAACCATATAGTCTTTCATTAGAACCCACTATCATTGGAAACCATGTGTGACCGAATTCATGATCATTCACACCCCATAAACCTCCTTGACTAGCCCTTGCACCGCAAAATACAATGCCTGGATACTCCATACCACCTGGCGTGCCTGCAACTGCTGTTGCTGCAGGATAAGGAAACTCATACCATTTATTAGAATAATACTCAATAGTGCTTTTTACATATTCTGTAGACCTACCCCAAGCTTTATCTCCATTGCTTTCTAAAGGATAAGCAGAAATGGCCAAACCTTTTCTACCAGAAGGGAAATTTATTTTAGCAGCATCGATAATAAAAGAAGAAGACGCAGCCCATGCAGCATCTCTTGCATTTTTAATTTTAAAATGCCATTTTAATTCCGCTTTATTTTTAGGTCTTGAATTAGCATCTGTTACTTCTTGAGCAGAACGAATAATTACTGTTTTGTCAGATGCAGCAGCTGCAGTCCATCTTTTTAATTGTTCTGCTGTATATACATCAGATGCATTTAATAATTCACCAGAGCTCACTACTATCATTGAACTTGGCGTAGTTATAGAAATATCTAAATCGCCATATTCTAAATAAAATTCACCAGGACCAGTATACGGAATAGTATTCCATCCAACAATATCATCAAATACAGCCACTCTTGGGAACCACTGTGCTACTGTAAATACTTTACCATTCTTTGCTTTATAAATACCCATTCTATCCGATCCATAATCGGGAGAGATAAAAGAATATTCAATTTGTATTTTAATATTGGCGCCATTCGCTGCAAGTTCTTTGGGTAAAAATAATTGCATGCGCGTGTCTTCTATTAAATATTCAACTGGCGTTGCTTTTTCATTCTTAGCCCCAGTTAGTATTTTAACAGATTTTATTTTATACCCTGCATCAAATTCTTGTCCGCCTCCTCCATTTCTACTTCCATTTAAAGGAACAATAGCAGAACCTCTTGAATCTTTTTTAAATAAATTTTGATCTAACTGCATCCATATAAAATTTAATTTTAATGGGCTGTTATTGGTATAAGTTAAAATTTCAGTACCCGCTATTTCATTCGTTGCTTCGTTCAACTTAACATCTAATAAATAATCGGCTCGGTTTTGCCAGTACTTTGGTCCAGGCTCTCCTGAAGCTGCTCGGTACTCATTGCCGTTTTTTGTATAAAAAAATGGTGCAAAGGCATCACGGTAATCGTACTTAGTGGCAGGGGCATTAGGATCGGGTTGATCCATATTTCTTCTCATTCTTGGCGCAGGTGCTGCTGCAGCAGTATTAGTGGTTGTAGCAGTTGCTAGTGCAGTAGTTTGTGCAGTGACCATTTCAGCACTTGCCAACAGCATAAAACAAATCAAGTAAATATTTTTCATACGGTTTTTATTAAGTACCTAAATTACTAAATAAAGGGTGCATTGATTGAATATTATTATTTTTTCTACTAAATTTATATTCATTCAATTTTCATATGAATAAAAAAGTAGATGCCTTTATAAGTAAACTAAAAACTTGGAAGGCAGAAATGGAAGCTTTAAGGGCTATTTTGCATGCATTTCCACTTACCGAAGAATTAAAATGGGGCAAGCCTTGTTATGCTTTTGAAAATTCTAATATTATTATTATTCAAGGGTTTAAAGAATATTGTGGTCTCTTGTTTTTTAAAGGGGCCTTATTAAAAGATGTAAAAGGCTTATTGGTGAAGCCAGGAGAAAACACCCAAGGAGGCAGACTTATAAAATTTAAGACTGTTCAAGAAATAACCAAGTTGAAAGCCTCTATCAAATCCTATATTAAAGAAGCTATTGAGGTTGAAAAATTAGGTTTGAAAATAGAGCCCATGGAAAAAGAGCTTGTTTTACCTGATGAATTACTAGCAATATTTAAAAAGAATGCGCCTTTCAAAAAAGCATTCAACGCATTAACACCTGGAAGACAAAGGGCTTATAATATGTTTTTTACAGCTGCTAAGCAGTCTGCCACAAGAGAAACTAGAATAGAAAAGTACAAAAAACAAATTTTGGATGGCAAGGGCATAAATGACTGTACCTGCGGTTTGTCCCTTAAAATGCCCTACTGCGATGGTTCTCATAGACAGCTTAAATAAGTCCTTTTGATGAAGTTAATTTATTGTTTATATTGCTAAAGCTATTTAAATAATAAAATACTACTTATGAAAAACGACAGTGCAAATTCAAGAAGAAAATTTTTACAACAAATTGGCGCGACTAGTTTATTAGCAGCCGCATCTCCTTTTTCTTCCATGGCAGCAACTGCCAATGCAGAAGAGCGTATATTAACTTATGAACGTAAAATTTCATCTAACGATAAAATACGCATTGGCGTTATTGGATATGGCGTACAAGGCCATTTCGATTTAAGAACAGCCTTAAAAGTACCTGGTGTTGAATTAGCAGGCATTTGTGATTTATACAATGGCAGATTAGAAAATGCAAAAGAACAATTTGGCAAAGAATTGTATACCACTAATAATTATAAAGACTTACTAGATAAAAAAGATATTGATGCTGTCTTAATTTGCACAACTGATGTATGGCATGCGCGTATTACATTAGACGCCTTAGCCAAAGGCAAGCATGTGTATTGTGAAAAACCAATGGTATATAAAATTAGTGAAGGTTATCCTGTAATAGAAGCTGCTAAAAAATCGGGTAAGGTATTGCAAGTAGGTAGCCAAAGAGTAAGTAGTATTGGTTATGCAAAAGCAAAAGAATTATTAGCTGCAGGTGAAATTGGAGAATTGAATATGGTGAATGCAGTCTATGATAGACAAAGCTCCATTGGCGCTTGGGAATACACCATACCAAAGGATGCTAATGCAATGACAACTAATTGGGATACTTTTATTGAAGCCACAGAAAAAATGGCATTTGATGCAAAGAAATTTTTCTGGTGGAGAGCCTTTAAAGAAGTAGGTACAGGCGTTGCCGGTGATTTATTTATACATTTATTAAGTGGTTCGCATTTTATTACCAATTCAAAAGGCCCAGAAAATATTTATAGTACAGGGCAATTCAGTTATTGGAAGGACGGAAGAAATTTACCAGATGTAATGTCGGGTGTATTACAATATCCAAAAACAAAAGAGCATGCTGCTTTCTTAATGACCTTGCAAGTAAATTTCATTAGTGGAACAGGTGGCCAAGAAGTTATTAGACTTATTGGTTCTGAAGGTTTAATTGAAGTGAGTGGCAATAACATTACTGTAAAACATAGTTTAATGCCTGAGGCACCTGGTTTTGGTGGCTACGATTCTTTATTTACATTCTCTAAGAGCATGCAAGAAGAAATGCAAAAAGACTATGATGCAAAATGGACAATGGATCAAAGAAAAAGAAAAACAAAAGAAGATATTTTATTCAAAGCACCCATTGGCTACGACGATCATCTAGACCATTTTACCAATTTCTTTGATTCAGTTAGAACCGGTAAGCCAGTAGTGGAAGATGCCGCCTTTGGATTTAGGGCAGCAGCGCCTGCATTATCTTGCAACGAAAGTTATTTTAGCAAAAAAATAATTCATTGGGATCCTATTAATATGAAGTTGAAATAATACATGAGCGTTTGTACCATAAGAGCCATTAGCATTAGCGACCTAGCCCAATTACAAAAAATTGGGAAAACCACTTTTGCTGAAACTTTTACAGAGCATAATACAAAAGAGGATTTAGATAAATACTTGGAAGAAAGCTTTTCAAATGAAAAACTAAGTTCGGAATTAAATAACCCTCATTCTTCTTTTTATTTTGCAGAAATTGAAGATAATGTAGTGGGTTATTTGAAAATAAATTTTGGTGCTTCTCAAACAGAATTAAAAGACAATGAGGCGCTTGAAATTGAGAGAATATATGTACTGCAAGCATTTCATGGTAAAAAACTGGGTCAAGCACTTTACGAGAAGGCCATTGCTATAGCAAAAGAAATGAAAGTAAAATATGTATGGCTAGGCGTTTGGGAGAAAAATAACAAAGCCATTCAATTTTATAAAAAGAATGGCTTTGTCCAATTTGACACTCATATTTTCAAATTAGGCAATGACGAGCAAACCGATATTATGATGAAGCTGGTATTGTAAATCAAAATCTACTGTAAGGCATTAAATAAAGCTTCTAGTTTGCTTTCATCTAATTGGCCATTAGTTCTTACACTACTGCATAAGTCAATACCATATGGTTGAACATGCTCAATGGCCTTTTTAATATTATCCTTATTAATACCTCCTGCTAAAAATATAGGCAGGCTAATCTTCTCTCTAATTTTTTTACTTAAGTCCCAGTTATGTGTTTTACCTGTACCGCCTAAAACCTTGGTGGGTAAATTAGGATTACCGCTATCTAATAAAATAGCATCTACAAATTCCGATATTTCAATAGCTTCTTTAATAGAGCCTTCATCCAATACATGAATAACTTGTACTAATTGTACATTGGGAATGGCTTCTCTAATTTTATGATATTCACGGCCACTTAAGGCATCTACAATTTGAATGGTACTGGTATTTACTTTCTTGTGATGTTCTATAATATTGTCTGTAGTTGTTTCGCTCGTTAACAAAAATGTATGAGTAGGCGGCGGAACCGTTTTAGCAATGGCATGAATAAGTTCATCTGTGATAATACCAGGACCGCTGGGCATTCTTCCCACTAAGCCTATAGCTGCTGCGCCATAGGCAACAGCTAGTCTAGCTTCTTCAATACTACTAATGCAACAAATTTTTACTTTAACCTTCATAATCAAATTAATATTGAAGCAGGTTTACTTATCATTCAATCCAACGCCTAATCCGAACATTGCTGCTACTAAAGCAAGGTGAATGATTAACACCGCTTTTTGCCAAGTAGGTCTTTCATTCCATTTTTGTTCTGGACTGAATGGATCAAATGCCAATCCTATACCCAATGATGCTGCTGCTTGAACATAGTCTTTAGAGAAAATGGCTTGGTATAAGCCTAATAATAAAAAACCAATGTAGAGGTACTTGCTGAAAGGTGCATTCATTTTAATGTATTTTATTAAAACAAATTTAAAAAATATAATTCACTTTTGGACGCATAAAATTGAAATTAGTTTACAGAAACCTCAACATTTTTTCCTAGTCCAAATTCAAGCAACCTATATAAAGTAGAAAGTTGAATATCTGTTTTACCATTTTCAATTCTAGAGATAAAACTTTTTTTGGCTCCAATCTTATCTGCCAATTGTTCTTGCGTCATTTTAGCATTTTTTCTTTCTTCTTTTATTAACTCTCCAATAAGAAAGGCTTTTGCTTTAATTTCAAATTCAGTTCT
>CAITGN010000295.1:0-6760 GCA_903891965.1 uncultured Bacteroidota bacterium | reverse complement strand
TGTAGATGATAGCTGGTGGTTTTCAGCAGCTAATACGCTTTTGCATTATACTATTAATAAAAATACGACTGAAACCATTAGCCCAAGTTCAGACAAAGGGAATTTTACTCAAATACAATTTTCTACAGATGGGATTTTTTGGGCTTTACAAGATGGACAAGGACTTGTTCAAAAGCAAGACAATAAATGGACAAGCATCCCCCTTCCTTTAAACTATCTTAAAAATGGTTTGAAAAATATGGTAGTAAATCATCAAGGGCAGGCCTGGATACCGGGGCCAGCCAATCAAGGTTTATACGTATATCAATCCAATAAATATTTTGGGACTGCTAGCTGGAAACAATTAAATACTTCAAAGTCTTCAGGAAATTTACCTAGCAACAATGTATTGAGCATGGCCTTAGACAATACCGGTGCAGTATGGGTAGGCACCGATAATGGTATTGGTATTTTTAATTGCGGAGATATTAGTAAAGATGTTTGTGATGCTTACTTGCCTACTATAAAAAATTCGAACGGGTTTTTGGGATTATTGTTACAAAGAGAATCTGTGAATTGTATTGCTGTTGATGGAGCGAATAGAAAATGGGTAGGTACACAAAATGGAGCCTGGCTTTTAACCGCAGATGGAACTGCCATCATAGAACATTTCACTAAAAATAATAGCCCCCTTCCCAACGATACTATTTTGCAAATTCTAATTGAGCCTCAATATGGAAATGTATTTTTTAATACAGCAAATGAAATGGTAAGTTATAGAGGCTTTGCTACAGAAGGTTCAACCCCTCAAAGCGAAATTAAAATATTCCCCAACCCAGTAGCTCCTAATTACGATGGACCCATTGCCTTTAGAGGACTTATAGAAAATGCACTTGTAAAAATTACAGACATTAGTGGAAGCCTGGTATTTGAAACACGCGCTTTAGGTGGCCAAGCTATTTGGAATGGGAAATCTCTTGCGGGCAATAAAGTGGCCACTGGCATTTACCTTGTATTTGTAAGAGATGAGATGGGCAATGAAAAAGCAGTAGGAAAAATTGTGATTACCAAGGGACAATAATTTAGTCCGCATTCATTTCAAAACTTTTGAAAGATTTAAATCTCCAAGAACCTTGGTCTCCTGTCACTACGCGATACATAATTTGTCTTACCTTATTAGTTGGCTTTTTAATAGTGGTATCTGATTCAAAAATGGGAAACTTTCTAAATAAAACACCTTCTACTAATTTGTATTCATCTTTTCCTCTATAGCCTTTACTCAATTGCATATCATTGGTTATATCTGGAAAATAAATGGGCTCTATTCTTTCATTGTCTCTTGATCCAACACTAAAAAGACTTAGTTTATCATTTGCATCTAATACGAAAATGATAATATCTGGAAAGCCATCATTGTTTAAATCATCTATTTCAGTAGACAGTACCCTTCCTCTTAGCTCAAGATTCGCTTCTCTTACTTCCGACTTAAAACCAATGGGTCTAATATTTAAGGTATTACGTTCTAAACTTCTATTCATACAAGTAATACGATATCCTGCCTTACCCATTTTTACAGTACTATCATACTTATTCCCTTTTTGACCAAGGCTGGTTAAAGAGATAAACAGGCATGCGAAAAATAAACTTTTATACATATTTTATTTATTACTATCCAAAGTTAATAGAATAGTTTTAATTTTCCATTCAAACCATTTCTTATGTCTTTTGAAATTGAAATTGCCCCTCTTAGCCATTTTGAACTTCTACGTTTAAGAGATACAAGTACCCAAACGGTTATTGAGATAGCAACAAAAGGGGCTTTATTAAATAGTTGGCAGGTGATGGGGACTAGCCAAGCACTAGAAATAGTGGAGGGTAATGATTTTTCTAAGGGTTGGGGCAATTTTGAAAATAATGGATTTAGAGGGGGTAAAATGAGCCCCTTTTCTTGCAGACTTGAAAACGGACAATATAAAATAGAAAAGACCACCTATACTATAGAAAAGTTTTACCATGAAAAACATGCGCTACATGGTATACTCTATGATGCTGTATTCACGATTCAGTCCACGCAGACAAATGCTGAAGGGGCAATTGTAAATTTAATATACCAATACAAAGGGACAGACAAAGGTTTCCCTTTTGCTTATAGCTTACTTATAAAATGGAAATTGTATAAAAATAATTTAGTGACGGTGGAAACCACTATCACTAATCTAAGCGATTCAACCATTCCTATGATGGACGGATGGCATCCTTATTTTACATTAGGATCATGTATCAATGATGCCTCAATTACATTAAAAGCAAATGGTAAAATTGAGTATAATGACAGCTTAGTTCCTACAGGAAAAATATTGGATGAAAATGAATTTGCAATTAGTAAAAAAATAGAAGACCTGCATTTAGATAATTGCTACTTGGTAGATGCTAGAGCAAACACCTGTATAATTGAAAACGATCTATATCAAATAATAGTAGAACCTTTAATGAACTACCCTTATTTACAATTGTACACGCCTTCAGATAGAAAAAGTATTGCTATTGAAAACTTAAGTGGAATTCCCAATTGTTTTAATAATAAAATAGGGCTTCAATTAATGAAGCCCTATCAAAATTTAGTGCTGAAAACTAGTTATCAGTTTATTACAAAGCAATTACCGCTGTAATACTTACTTCTATATTTACATTTCTTGGTAAAGTTTTCACCGCTACTGTTTCACGTGCTGGAAAATTCGCTGTAAAATAACTACCATACACTTCATTTACTTGCGCAAACAATTGCATATCACTTAGGAAGATGGTGGTTTTCACTACGTTGGCAAAACTTAGTTTCGCTTCTTCTAAAATTGCTTTAATGTTTTCCATTACTTGCCTTGTTTCAGCTTGGATATCGGTTAAAACTAATTCGCCTGTAGCAGGATTAAATGCTACCTGACCACTAGCAAATAAAAATCCGTTAGCAATAACTGCTTGACTATAGGGGCCAATGGGAGTAGGCACTTTACTGGTTTGAATGATTTCTTTTGACATAATATTGAATTAAGATTGCAATTTCTTGTTTTTCTCGCAATTCCACACCTATTTTTGTAAAACATTTCAAAGAAATTGGCAACCCTATTACATATTGATACAGCTGGCGAAAAGGCCATGGTAGCCATTAGTCAAAATGGTGTCTTATTGGCTATTCAAGAAAATGAGGTATTCCAAACACATGCTTCCTTTTTACAAGTAGCCATTGAAGCATTAGTGGCAAAAACAGCCATCCCCTTAAATACGATGGATGCCATTGCAGTAACCATGGGGCCAGGATCATATACAGGTTTAAGAGTGGGTCTTTCTAGTGCCAAAGGCATTGCCTATGCATTGAATAAACCAATTATTGGTTTGTCTACACTTGCCCTTTTAGCCAATGCAGCATCAAAACTGCCATGGTTTAGCGAGAAAAAAGAGCAGGTGCAAATTTTTGCTATGATAGACGCTAAAAGAATGGAAGTCTTCGGCGCCATCTATGATAGCAAGTTAAATACCAGCTTACCAGAGCAGGCTATAGAAATTAATTCAAGCTATCTCTCCCGTTTAATAGAGAATCATCCAACAATTTGTATAGGATCGGCCGCCACCAAGGCCAAGACATTATTGGAAGACCCTGCCCTTTATTTTGCGGAGCAATCTTATAATATATTGGATAACATTCAGTTAGCAGAAGACGCATTTACGCGTGCGCAATTTGAAGACACGGCCTACAGCAGCCCCTCTTATTTAAAAGAGTTTTTCTTCAAAAAATAGACCTTTTATATAATATTTTTAGCTAAAAAATGTGATGAGCGGTTTTAAACTTAGTTTGTATAAGAGAATCTAAGTAGTTGTCATATTTCATACACAAAACCTAAGCCTTTAACATTTTACATATTAAAATATTAATTATATTTTTAAAATTTAATTGTAGTTTTGTACTAGCATTTAACCCCCAAAATAAAAGAACATGAACCAGTCATTACCACAACTCCAATTAGCGAATGGTACAAGTCCATTAAAAGTAGATTTACTACACAGCAAAAAAGCCGCTATGATTTTGCGCGCTTTAAACCATAAGCTTCGTCAACAAATTGTAAAATTAATCGACGAACATAAGAAAGTAACTGTTACAGAAATTTATGTAAAATTAAGATTGGAGCAATCTGTAGCTTCTCAACATTTAGCAATTCTTAGAAGAGCTAGTATTGTAACTACTATTCGTGAAGGAAAATTTATTTATTATGCTGTTGATTATACTCGATTAGAGCAAATTAATAAATTTGTAGAACAACTAGTTGGATAGTATGCAAGTAGAGTTAGCACAATTTCTTAAAGTCATTGAAGATGAATCTGTCTTAATTATTGATGCGAGACCTAGCGCAGATTTAATGCTTGGTTATATTCCTAATGCAACACATATTACACCGCTGACAGCTAAATATGCTATTGCTATGGACATCATTAGAAAGGATAGTCCCATTGTATTTATTTTAGAAGAAACTATTGCGGCTGAAACCCTTGCTTATTTTACCAAGGCCGAATTCACGGGCATTAAAGGTTATTTAAATGGAGGCTTTGCCAGTTGGACCGCTGCAGGTAAAAGATATGATTTAATTATTGATGTAGAAGTAGATGAACTGGCCATGGATATTCCATTTGATGAATACTTAATGGTATTAGATTGCAGAACAGAAGCCGACTTTGATAAAAGCCATATTAAAAATTCAGTATCCCTCCCTTTAGCAGATATGGGTGACCCTGGGTCTATGTCGGAACTAGATGAGCATTTTAATATTTATATACTTACAGAAAACGGAGAGAATAGTACACTCGCTGCTAGCCTACTAAAAAAACAAGGTATACATAACGTAAGAATAGTTCTAGGTGGTTGGGAAGCAGTACAAACTTTGAAAGATAAATTTAGTTTTGAAGTCACTAAAACGAAGGCTCCAAGTGAAGGCGATATTTTATTGAACTAATGCACTACTAGTTTTTCATGCTTCTTTGCATCGTATTCGTATCTCCATCTTCTATGTGTCCATAAATAATTAGCAGGATTGGCTTTAATTTTTTCTTCTAATGTTTTCACGAACAAAGCAGTAAGTTGTCCGTCCTTGAAATAATTAGGAGAAGTGGTCATGACTTCATATTCAGAATGATAATACCCTCTTTTGACGCGGTAAAAATGCACAAATACTTGAGCTGTATTATTTAAGAGGGCCCCCTTCTCTGGTCCCTTTACAAATGGGGTAAGCCTGCCAAAAAAAGGTACCCAATAAGCCGACAAAGGATTGCCGGGATTTTGATCCGCAGCCAAAGCCATTGCATAGGCACCCTGGTTGGCATACTTATGAAACTGTGATTTGAAATTGGTAGCAGGAATCATAATGCTACCAAAACGCTGCCTTAATTTTAAGATAATTTTATTAAAATGAGGATTGCTCAAAGGCATATACACTGCAATGAATGGGTATTGTCCATATTTAGCAGCGCCCCAATTGGCAAATTCCCAATTAAAAAAATGACCAGCCATTATTTGTACCGATTGGCCGCTAGCATATAGCTTATGTAATACTTCTGCATTAGAACTAAATCTTTTTTCAAAATTTTTATCAGAAATGGAAATAAGCTTAAAAGTTTCAATAAAAGAATCGGTGAACTGCTGATAAAAATCATTAGCAATTTTTTGTCTTTCTTTAGCTGTCTTTAGGGGAAAGGCAATGGCTAAATTTTGCTGCACTACTTTTGCGCGATATTTGAAAACATGTTGCAATAACAATGCAATAATATCACTAATAAAATAGAGCAGCCTCCAAGGCAGCAGTGAGATTAAATAAACAAAAAAATAAATGAGTTGATACATGATTAATATTAAATAAGAAAACTAGCTAAATACATTAGACTAAGTCAATCCAAGCATTATGCTCTTTTAAAAGAAGTATAAGTTCATCCACTGCCACTGCACTATCAATATTACGCTTCATCACTTCTTTTCCTTTGTACAAAGTTATCTTACCTACTCCACTTCCCACATAACCAAAATCGGCATCGGCCATTTCACCAGGTCCATTAACGATACAACCCATGATGGCAATTTTTAAGCCTTTTAAATGACTGGTCACTGCTCTAATTTTAGCAGTGGTTTCTTGTAATTCAAATAAAGTTCTACCGCAGCTTGGGCAAGATATATATTCTGTTTTAGAAATTCTAGTGCGTGTCGCTTGTAAAATGCCAAAAGCCGTTGAATTTAAAAACTGTTCTACTGAATGATTCGTAAAATAATTTCTACCAGAAACCTTACCTGACTCTGCGCCTGCTTCATTCTCATTAGAAGCTATTTCCACTTGTTTGCCTTGTAAGCCAATGCAAATACCATCTCCAAAACCATCTAATAAAAGCGCTCCAGCTTCAGTGGCAAAATGTATTAAATGCTCGTCTGTACTTTGCCAAGCACTATCTGTCATTAATATAACGGGTGATTGAATTTTTAATTCCATCATGCGCATCATCATTCTTCTAACCGCAGGCATGGCATGTGATAAAGTACTACTTAAACAAAATACCACGGTTGGATCCTTCGATATAGATAGTAATTGCTCGTCTCTAATACCATTTTTACTTCCATAACAATCTACTTCCACAAAATTGATGCTATCACTTTTATGAGTCGATTGGAAATAAGTTTTAAAATTAAATAAGGGTAAATACTTATTTTTATCAGTAGCGGTCTCCCAAACTGCAGGCGAAGTGATAACACGTAAAG
>CAITGN010000294.1:0-1809 GCA_903891965.1 uncultured Bacteroidota bacterium | reverse complement strand
CTGTGGCAGTCTCCCAAACTGCAGGCGAAGTGATAACACGCAAAGTGCCCGGTAAATCAAAAGACAATAATTCATTAGGACTATAAATGAAATCGGCAGCGGCGTCTGTAATGGTCCATTTATCAATGGCCTCGTCATATATATAACCAATTGCATTTAAATGCTCAGGTAGTAATGCTGTTTTATTTTTATAATTAGCCACTACCACGGGCACCGACTTAGATCCGATGGTGCTTACTTGGATGGTTTCTCTTCTTTTATATTCAAAAGGACTATAAGGTAAATGAGCAATAGCCGGAATCATATCAGCACCTTTGACTCTATTACCAGGATATCTTTTTACTAAATCTTTACAAACTGGAATTTCTAATTCTGGATCCTCGGTTAAACTTACTCTAATAGTATCTCCAATGCCGTCTTCTAATAAAGTACCAATGCCTACGGCACTTTTAATACGACCATCTTCGCCATCTCCTGCTTCCGTAACACCTAAATGCAAAGGATAGCATTCATTGAATTCGTTTTGCATTTGTTGAATAAGTAATCGATAAGCCTGTACCATCACTTGCGGATTACTCGATTTCATACTTAAAATAATCTGATGGTAATCCAAGCTTCTTGCAATACGTAAAAATTCCATAGCACTTTCTACCATGCCAATGGCGGTGTCTCCATACCTACTCATGATACGATCGCTTAATGAACCATGATTGGTTCCAATGCGCATAGCCGTTCCATGCTCTTTACAAATAAGTACTAAGGGGGTAAATCTTTCTCTAATACGTTCTATCTCTTCTACATATTCTTCATCCGTATATTCAATTTGTTCAAATTTTTTCTTGTCCACATAATTGCCTGGATTCACTCTCACTTTTTCAATTATAGTGGCAGCAATTTCTGCAGCATTGGGTGTGAAATGAATATCGGCAACAATAGGAGTAGTATATCCTTTCGCGCGAAGTGAAGCTTTAATGGCTGCTAAATTTTCTGCCTCCGTTTTACTAGGGGCTGTAATTCTAACTAATTCTGCACCAGCTTCAATACAACGAATTACTTGAGCCACTGTTTTTTCAGTGTCTAAAGTATCGGTGGTGGTCATAGTTTGCACCCTAATAGGATGGCCTCCTCCAATAATGAGGTTGCCCACTTTTACTTCGCGTGTAATTAAACGATTATAAGATGTAATAGAGTTGCAGTACTGTTCCATAATTAACTACCGTAAAGATAATTATTTAATTGAAGTAATGTCTAAAATATTAACGAAGGCCTTGTAAGAAACCTTGCTGCAAGAGTATCTTTTTTAACAATTTTACCGAATTGTTACTGGCAGCTGCTGTTTTACCCGTTGTATGTAAAACAAAGAAGTAAATATGTGTATTTTCTTCCTCAAAACCAAGCACCCATGAATTATTCGTAGTACTGTCGGTGGCGTGGATATAGGATAATGTATAGTTACTATTTTCTTCTTTCACCATCATCTTTTTGAAAATTTCTTGAGAACGTTTTTGAAAAGGCAGGTCTTTAAAAAAAGCCCTTTTGATTAACCCTAATTGTTCATCGGCCGTTATTTTCAGTGAGCCGTCCTTCCAGAATTCATTCATATTAGCACTCACGACTCCTTTACCATAATGTATAGAGTCAATTATTTTTAAAATTTCTTTTCTTCCCAATTGCGTAATTATATTTTGATAATAGGCAGTAGAATCCATCGACACCCAACTGGCTTGATTGTGATTGATAATACCTTTATCTAATGCAATTAAGGTAGGGAGAATGAAAAAACTTCTTAATGGAGAAGAAGCAGAGTCT
>CAITGN010000293.1:0-2787 GCA_903891965.1 uncultured Bacteroidota bacterium | reverse complement strand
GCTTTACGAGCAAATCAAATCTAATCCAGGCTTATTTTCACTTTCTAATCATAGCTATTCGCATGCTGCTGGCAAATACCGCTGGTTTTATCAGCATCCAGATTCAGCCATTTTGGATTTTTTAAAGGGCAAGGACATATTGGCTCCTACTAATAATTTGGTCCGATTTCCGGGGAACAATGCCTGGGACACCAAGGATGCTAAAAAAGCCAGTTGGTTAGTAAAGCCACTAGCACATAAAATGGATAGTTTAGGATGGGATGTGATTGGATGGGATATGGAATGGCGATTTAATAAATATGGCAAACCAGTACAAAGTCCGGAAGCCATAGCTTTATTGGTGGATAGCTTATTTGAACACAATCAAACCAAAACAAAAAATCACTTAGTTATTTTAATGCATGACCATATGTTTGCGGCCGCTGCCGATTCCCTTAAATTAGCAACCATGGTGGGCTTGTTAAAAAAGCGAAAGCATTACCGCTTTGATAAAATTACCCAATATCCTGGGCTTAAAAATGCCTTGAATTAACCTTTTTTTTAGACAATCATTCAAAGTATTTAGTATTTTTATAGTAGAAAAAAACGTAAAACTATGGCCATTTTTAAATCTGGAAATCCCACACTTACTGAAAAAATATTTGATAAAAGTTTGCATGATACCGCCTCTTCCTTTGGTGTAATGAGTATTCGCGGCACTATTCAAAAATTTGGTTTTTTATTAATCATGGTCATGGCATCGGCTATGTACGTTTGGAATGTATATGCTGAAGGCAATACAAGTTCTGCAACCACTTATATGTTAGTGGGCGCTATTGGCGGTTTTGTGGTAGCCTTGGTAATGATGTTCAAGCCTCAGTGGGCAGGCTATATCGCACCTGCTTATGGAATATTAGAAGGATTATTTATTGGAGGCATTAGTGCATTTTTTAATGCTATGTTTCAAAAAAGCTATCCCAATATTGTACTACATGCAGTGGGCTTAACTTTAGGGGTAGCTCTTTCTATGTTCTTGTTATATAATTTTAGAATTATTAATGTAACAAACCGTTTGCGTTCAATTATTATGTCTGCGACAATGGGCATAGGTTTATTTTATTTAATAGTTTGGATTTTAGGATTGTTTGGAGTGAATATGGGATTTGCCTTTGATAGCTCACCCTTAAGTATTGGTATAAGTTTATTCATTGTAGGTATTGCTGCATTGAATTTATTATTAGATTTTGATGCGATAGAAAAAGCAGCTGAAATGGGTGCTCCTAAATACATGGAATGGTATGGCGCCTTTGGTTTATTAGTAACACTAGTTTGGTTATACTTAGAAATATTAAAGTTGTTGAGTAAATTAAACTCAAGAGACTAGTGGGAATATTTATCCCTTTAAATAAAAATAATAATGGAGTTTAAGCGGGGTAAATTAACGAACGAGCAACTTATACATCTATATAAATCTTTGCTTTTGCCAAGGATGATAGAGGATAAGATGTTGCTTTTACTTCGCCAAGGAAAAATTAGCAAATGGTTTAGTGGTATGGGTCAAGAGGCCATTGCAGTGGGTGCTACCTTAGCGATGGATCCTTCTGAATGGATCATGCCCTTGCATAGAAACTTAGGTGTATTTACTTCACGTAATATGCCTTTGACCGATTTATTTAAACAATGGCAAGGATATAAGTCTGGTTATAGTAAAGCGCGCGAAAGAAGTTTTCATTTTGGTTCTAAAGCACATCATGTATGTGGTATGATATCACATTTAGGTCCTCAATTAGCTATTGCAGATGGCGTAGCACTTGCTTATCAACAAAGAGGACAATTAAAAGCCACTTTAGCATTTACGGGAGAAGGCGGTACAAGTGAAGGCGATTTTCATGAAGCCTTAAATGTTGCTGCAGTTTGGGGACTGCCTGTTATTTTTATTATTGAAAATAATGGATACGGCTTAAGCACGCCAACCAATGAACAATACAAATGTGATTACTTAGTAGACCGTGCCAAAGGTTATGGTATTGATGGTATTCGCATAGATGGTAATAATATTTTAGAAGTTTACGATACCATTAAAGGAGTAAGAGATTATTGTATTAATAATCAGCGCCCATACTTAATTGAATGTACCACTTTTAGAATGCGTGGGCATGAAGAAGCCAGTGGTGTGAAATATGTTCCAAAAGAATTAATGGAAACATGGTCAAGAAAAGATCCTATTAAAAACTACGAGCAATATTTAGTGAAAGAAAAAGTAATCACTGAAATGCAAGTGGCTACGATGAGAAATGATTTAAAGCAAAGTATTGAAGCCGATTTAAAAATAGCCATGGAGCCAGAAGACTGGCAGCCATCTATTCAAGAAGAAATAGCAGATTTATTTGCACCTGCCTTACCGAATACTATTTTAGATTTTACTGAATTAAATAATCCTATTTTAACCAAGAAGCGTTTTATAGAAGCCATAAGTGAAGCCTTAAGACAATCCATGGTTTTGTATCCGGAACTAATTATTATGGGTCAGGACATTGCAGAATATGGAGGGGCTTTTAAAGTAACAGAAGGTTTTGTACAACAATTCGGAAAACAAAGAGTACGCAATACGCCTATTTGTGAAAGTGCTATTGTAGGTGCTGCACTTGGGTTAAGTTTAGAAGGTATAAAGTCGGTGATGGAAATGCAGTTTGCCGATTTTGTAACGGTGGGCTTTAATCAAATTGTAAATAATTTAGCAAAAATAAATTACAGGTGGGGACAGAATGCAGATGTGGTGATTCGTATGCCAACAGGTGCGGGTGTAGG
>CAITGN010000292.1:0-2837 GCA_903891965.1 uncultured Bacteroidota bacterium | reverse complement strand
ATAAAATAGGTTTACCTATACAGTAATCCAAATTTTTGCAATGATCATCAATCATATAGTCGGTTTTAATTACCGCCTTGCTGCCACAAAAAATCATATTCTTCCAGCTAATAAAAGGGAAGTACTCGGCCAGCCATGCATGTTTTTCAGCAAGCGATAAAGGAAACTCAGTAGCCGCCGATACTATATATATTTCATATTTTTTTCTTAAAATTTCTAAAGCTTCCAAGGCACCCGGCATAAGAGGTACTGTTCTGAAAAAACCAGGAGTATGAATAAAGCGTCTAGCAGCTGTTTTATCGGGAAAGGCCTCGTCTTCAGAAACACCCAATAAAGCGTCTCTGTCTATCTTCACCTTATACTCTTTCTCGTACAAATTCACTAAATGGGTTTCAATGTCGGCAATGACATTGTCCATATCTATAGCAATACTTTTAATCATATTTATTCAAGTTGAAACGTTTGTAAGTTTGAATGTATCTTAGTAGTAACAAACTTAATTCATTAATTTTATTCCTATGAAAAAAACCAAGGTCATTTTAATAATTACTGCCTGTTTTATCTCTTTCTTAACGCCCATTTTTACTAGGGCACAAGAAGCAGAAGCGGAAGCAAGCATTCTTGCAATCATGAGTCAAACCAATGTGGTAGGTGTATCGGTTGCAGTGGTGAAAAATAATAAAATAATTTACACTCATTCATTTGGATTAAAAAATATAGAAACTAATACGCCTCTCACCGACGACTGCATTTTTAGAATAGCCTCCATTTCAAAATCGTTTTCTGCTACATCCATTATGCAATTAGTTCAGGCAAAAAAACTTTCTTTAGAAGACGACGCCAGTAATTTAATCGGATTCCCTTTAAGAAATCCAAAATTTCCAGATAAAGTGATTACTTTAAAAATGTTATTATCACACCGTTCTTCTATTAATGATAGCCAGGGTTATTTTTCATTAGATTCCATTAACCCCGCTACGAATCCCGACTATGCAAAATGCTATAATAACTATGCACCGGGTACTGGCTATATGTATTGTAATTTAAATTACAATATGACAGGCGCCATTATAGAAAAATATTCAGGAGAAAGATTTGACCAATATGTAAAGCATCATGTCTTAGACCCTTTAGATATTTATGGAGGCTACTGTGTTGACTCTTTAGATAAAAATCGTTTTGCAACTATTTATGAATTCAATAAAGAGACTGCAAAATTTACAAACTCTCCCAATGCTTATGCGCCAAGGTCGAAAGAAATTGCAGATTATGCAATGGGAAAGACCACGCCTATTTTTTCTCCTACAGGGGGTATGAAAATTTCTGCTACCGATTTAGCAAAATATATGATGATGCATATGAATTTAGGCAAGGCCAATGGAAAAAGAATTATTAGTAAAAAAAGTGCGAGAACAATGCAAACACCATTATCTTCTGATGAAAATTATGGATTGGCTATTTTGAAAACAGATAAATTAATAGAAGGCAAAACCTTGACAGGCCATACAGGCTCTGCTTATGGCTTATATAGTACTATGTTTTTTGAGCCAAATGAAAAGTTCGGTATTGTGGTAATTAGCAATGGCTGTAACCCAGTATATGATAATGGCTTTAACGCTTTTATGAAAAATACAGTCAACAGTTTATATAAAAATTTAATTGCTCAGTAAACAAATTTTTTAAGCTTGCTAAGTAGCTTTAGATTGCTGCATAAAAAAGGCCCCCCGATACTCGGGGGGCCTTTTTAGTATAATAACTAAATGTAAATTATTTTACAAGTCCAATTTGTCTTAAGAATTCATAGTTATCGAAGAAGTCTTGCTCTTCTGTAATTTTACCATCCACCACTGTAGCAATAGTACAACCAATTACATCTACTGTTTTACCAGTTGCTGGTATACCAAAGAAAGGACCAGTATGTGTACCTTTGAACTGCCAGTATTTTACAACTCTATTACCTTTAGCAAAAATTTCTTTTACAATAAATTCTCTATTGCTGAAACCGGTTACATAGTTAGCATAGTAAGCTTTTACACTATCCTTTCCTTTAATCTCAGGAACAGTATGTAAAACTACATCTGCAGCATAAGCTGTATCTAAAAAGTTTACATTGCCTTTATTAATGACAACATCCCATACATTGTCATAAAATTTTACATTAGCATTTTCTAATTGCTCTTTTTTTGCAGCTTCATTATTACATGCAAATAGCATAGTAGAAATAAAAATAACCGATAGTAATTTTTTCATTGATTTGGTTTTTGTTAATTTTTTGATTTCTTAAAGATAGGAATTTATATCAAAATAACAAAGGCTACCCTAGTTCATATAATTCTATAGGTAGGCCGTCAGGGTCGGCAAAGAAGGTGAATTGCTTATTAGTAAATTCATCTATTCTAATGGGCTCTAATTCAACCCCTTTAGCCATTAAGGCTGCAACCGATTCTTCAATATTATTAACTGAAAAAGCTAAATGCCTTAAGCCAGTAGACTCCGGCCTAGAGGGCCTGGCAGGCGGGTTGGGGAAAGAAAATAGCTCAATAATATAATTATCATTCAAGGCAAGATCTAATTTATAAGACTGTCTTTGTTCTCTATATACCTCTCTTAGTATTGATAAGCCTAATGTATTGGTATAAAAGTCTTTCGACTTTTCATAATTCGAGCAAATAATAGCAATATGATGCACCCCTTTCAAATATTTATTTTCCATTTTTTTGTTCTTGTTAATTTTTATTCAAGACCCTTATTATTAATTACAATAATATGCTCTTCTTATAAGTTCTTCTCAATTTCATAAATAAAATGCAAATTAAGTTTATGTTCTTTATCTATTT
>CAITGN010000291.1:0-8767 GCA_903891965.1 uncultured Bacteroidota bacterium | reverse complement strand
CTATTGCTGGTGTGATGAAAACTTTAGAAGACAATGGTGCGATGGCTTATACCATTATCGTTGCAGCTCCTGCAGCTGATCCAGCGCCATTACAATTCTATGCCCCATTTGCGGGTGCAGCTATTGGAGAATTTTTCCGTGATACTGGTCGTCCTGCTTTGATTGTTTATGATGATTTATCAAAACAAGCGGTGGCTTATCGTGAGGTATCTTTATTATTACGTCGCCCGCCAGGACGTGAAGCTTATCCGGGTGATGTATTCTATTTGCATAGTCGTTTATTAGAGCGTGCTGCAAAAGTTATTGCCAATGATGATGTTGCTAAAAACATGAATGACTTACCTGATTCAATTAAGCATTTGGTAAAAGGCGGCGGATCATTAACTGCATTACCTATTATTGAAACACAAGCAGGTGACGTATCAGCTTATATTCCAACGAATGTAATTTCAATTACAGATGGTCAAATATTCTTAGAGGGTAACTTATTTAACGCAGGTATTCGTCCAGCGATTAACGTAGGTATCTCTGTAAGTCGTGTGGGCGGTAATGCGCAGATTAAATCCATGAAAAAAGTATCTGGTACCTTAAAATTAGACCAGGCTTTATACCGTGAGTTGGAAGCCTTCTCCAAATTTGGTGGGGACTTAGATGCGGCTACTAAATCGGTCATTGACAAAGGTGCTAGAAACGTTGAAATCTTAAAACAAGCACAATACACGCCATTCTCTGTTGAAAAACAAGTAGCCATTATCTACTTAGGTACGAATGGTTTATTAAGAGAGGTTGCGGTTCGTAAGGTAAAAGAATTTGAGGCGCATTTCTTATTAGAAATGACCAATAAATTACCAAATGTATTAGCTGAGTTTAAGAAAGGCAATTTACCTGAAGATGGATTGAAACAAATGTTAGATTTAGCGAATAGCATTATTCCACAATACAAATAGTAGTAGATAATATTAAATTGATACAAAACCCTGAACTATGTTCGGGGTTTTTTGTTATTAAGTTATGTCTGTGATTAAAGTACAACATATAAGCAAGCATTTTGGCAGTTTAAAAGCAGTGGACGACCTAAGCTTTGAAGTGCAAGCAGGCGAGGTATTTGGTTTCTTAGGCCAAAACGGATCTGGAAAAAGTACCACCATACGCATGCTATTGTCCCTAATACATCCTACATCTGGAAGCATTGAATTGTTTGGAAAGCGTATTGAAAAACATAGAGAAGCAATTTTAGAACAAGTGGGTGCAATTATAGAAAGGCCCGATTTGTATCCCTATTTAAGTGCCAAGGAGCATTTGCAATTATTTGCCAAAGTACGAAAGCAAAAAATAGGGGAGACCGCAATTAATGCCACGCTTGAAAAAGTAGGTTTGGCCCATCGTGCACAGGATAAGGTGCAAACCTTTTCATTAGGTATGAAACAACGTTTGGGGATTGCTATTGCGCTTGTGCACAATCCGCAATTAATTATATTGGATGAGCCTACCAATGGATTGGATCCGCAGGGCATTGCTGATATCAGACAATTGATACAGTATTTGGCAAAGGAAGAAGGAAAGACCGTTTTGGTATCATCGCATTTGCTTTCTGAAATTGAGCAGGTAGCCCACCAAATTTTAATTATACATCAAGGAAAAAAAATGGTGGAAGGGGTAACCAAAGAATTATTAGATCCTGAAAAAAGAATTGTTCAAATAAAAACAACGAATGATACAACTGCCCTACAAATCCTTGCTGCTGGTAGTTTTACTCATTATTTGTTACCACGAAATGAAGGCATCTATTTAAAAATACCCACGCGTGAAATACCATTGCTTAACGAAACATTGGTGAAGGCGGGGGTTGGGATTATAGGGATTGAGACAAAAAATTCATTAGAAGATTATTTTTTACAAATTACTTCAAACGCTTAATTATGTGGTCGCTGATCAAAGTTGAATTGTATAAAATATTTAGCCGTCCGCGTACTTATATTGCATTTGGCGCCATTGCGGCACTTATTGTAGTGATACAATTAGGATTAAAAATAGACGGAGATGCCTATGCTTCCTTTTTAATGAAGGACATCAATGATACTTTAACTGTTGATGGGAAAGTTTTAAATGGCTATTTAATTTGCTATATATTATTACAATTATTATTGGTACATGTACCATTGTTAGTTGCATTGATAGCGGCAGATATGATATCAGGGGAAGCCAATCTAGGTACGCTTCGATTATTGTTCACTACCCCTTATAGTCGAACAAGCTGGGTGTTAGCTAAGTTTATAGCTGCTAGTATTTATACTATTTTGCTTTTAATTTGGTTGGCATTTTTAGCGCTTTTTGTAAGCATGTGGATATTTGGCACTGACGATTTATTTTTAATGAAGTCCAATTATGTTGTGTTGATAGCGCAATCGGATGTTTTGTGGAGATATGTGGGCGCCTTTGTTTTTGCTAGCTTTTCCTTGCTAACCGTTACCAGCCTTGGTTTTTTGATGTCAAGTTTATCTAGTAATTCTATTGGGCCCATTGTAGGAACCATGAGCGCCATTGTATTTTTTACTATTTTAAGTACTTTAAATATTCCTTTATTCAATGTAGTGAAGCCTTATTTATTTACCACGCATATGAATAATTGGAAAGAATTTTTTGATATTAAAGTGAATCTAGATAACGAGGCCATTAGAGGAAGTATTTTAAATATAGCAAAAATTAAAACCTCTTTAATAGTGCTCACCCTTCACATAATTTTATTTGTAACAGCCTCTGTTATTATTATTAAGAAAAAAGATATACTCAGTTAAGATGCAAGCTAAAAAATTTAAAAATATTTTATTGTTCAGTTGGGCCTTAGCAATTTCTTTATTTTTTTCGGCAACGGCTATGGCCCAAGCCGATCCATTAATAGAGAAAGTAAGTCAAAAACTAGCACAGGTAAATGATTATGTAGCAGAAGGAGTTATGAAAACAGATGTTGCTTTTATCAAGGCCTCTTTAGGTAAAGTGAAAGTATATTTTAAAAAGCCCAATTTATTAAAAGTAAAAAAAGAAGGAGGCATTTCCTTGTTACCAAGAGGTGGGGTATCTCTTACTATTAATACTTTATTAAATACAAAGCAGTATACCACTATACCTGCTGGCAATCAGGTTTTAAATGGCAAGAACCTAACGGTGATTAAATTAATTCCTACCGACGATAACCTAGACTGGGTTATTTCAACATTATGGATTGATCCCTTAGAAGCCTTAGTATATAAGACCGCTACGACCACTAAGGAAAACGGTAGTTATGAAATTACGATGCAGTATGGTGAGTATGCCAAACAAGGCCTTGCCAGTAAAATTATTTTTAGTTTTAACACCAAAGATTATAAATTGCCCAATGGTATTACTTTAGAATTTGGAGATGAAGACCCAACGGCTAAACAAAAGGCCCTTAAAAATAAAAAAGGGACTATTGAAATAACTTATTCTAAGTATACTATTAATAAAGGCATACCTAATAATATTTTTTAGCCATGCGCCATTTTTTATTTATTTTTTTCTTTGCATTAAGTGGCTTGAATGCTCAAGCGCAATCTAATAGTTATTCTAAAAACTTAGAAGCAGCTGTTCAACTTTTTGATAAAAGTCAATCCAAAGAACAATATGAATTAGTTTTTTCAAAAATGGAAGAATTGTATAAGCAAGCCCCTGGTGAATGGTTGCCTGCTTATTATGCCAGTATTGTAAAAGCTAGAATGGCTTTGAAGAAGATGGGCAATGCAGATGCACTTGCAGACCAAGCTATTCAATGGCTTAATACTACTAAATCAAAGCACAATAGTGATGAAGTACTTTGTCTAGAGAGTTTAGTGTACAGTGCTAAAATGTCTATTAGTCCTGTCTTTAGATGGAAGGCTTATGAAGCTAGAATTAATAAGCCATTAGAGCAGGCCATGGTTTTGAATAAGAATAATCCTAGGCCTTATATTTTAAAAGCCAATATACTTTCTAAAATGCCAACTTTATTTGGAGGAGGATGCAAGGATGCAAAACCATTGATTCAAAAAGCAAAACTAATTTTAGACGCGCAAAAAGAAGAGTTCACTACGATGCCGCATTGGGGTAGGCCCTTACTTGCTGAATTGGTGAAGGCTTGTCCTATAGATTAGCCTTCGTTTTCGTATAATCTTTCATCCACAGCACCTGCGAACATTCTTGCACTAATTTTCTTAAGCGGGTTTAAACGCATATCGGTATATCCTTTTCTAGCATGGATAATTCTCGCACATTCAAATATGCTTGCAGTAAAAGAGCCTGCGTCGGCTTTATTTTTTCCAGCAATATCAAAGGCAGTACCATGATCGGGGCTGGTTCTTACAATTGGAAGCCCTGCGGTAAAGTTTACTCCCTCTCCAAAGGCTAATGATTTAAAAGGAATTAAACCTTGATCATGGTACATGGCAAGTACGCCATCAAATTTTTCATGCGCACCTCTAGCAAAAAATGCATCTGCAGAGTAAGGTCCGTATACCAACATTTGTTGTTTACTTTCTTTAATAGCTGGTTTGATAATTTCAATTTCTTCTTTGCCAATTAAACCTTCATCGCCTGCATGTGGGTTCAATGCTAAAACGGCAATGCGTGGCGCATCAATACCAAAATCTTTTTTCAAACTACTATTTAAAATACTTAGCTTTTGTTTTATTTTATCCTTGGTAATATGTTTACCCACTTCTTGTATTGTTATGTGTTCAGTAACAAGTGCCATTCTTAAATTATCTGCAACTAGTAGCATTAAGTTTTCAGTATTCCCAAAGGCAGCTTGCAAATAAGGAGTATGGCCACTAAAATTAAAGTTAGGAGATTGAATATTTTTTTTATGAATAGGCGCTGTTACAATGCCATCTATTTGTTTGTTTTTTAAAGCAGCAACTGCGGCTTCCAAAGAAATCAATGCATATTTACCTCCTAGCTCTGACATTTCACCTGGTTTAATTTCTACTTCTTCTTCCCAACAGTTGACTAAGTTTACTTGCTTGGTATTTAATTTAGAAAGGTCGGTGGCAGCTGCAAAATTGATAGCATATTCTGGCAACCCTTTTCTGTAAAAATTGATGGATTTATTATTGGCAAAAACGACTGGAATGATGAATTCTAAGATACGGCTATCGGATAGGGACTTAATGATTAATTCAATGCCAATACCGTTTAAATCGCCGCAAGTAAAGCCTATAATTGGTTTTCTGATGTCTGGGTTCATATCCATTTGATTAGGCTGTAAAAGTACGCACAAAAACCTAACTTTGCCTCATGCAATACACGCTAAAAAAATCATTGGGGCAGCATTTTTTAAATGACGCTCAAGTTTGTAAGGATATTCAGGCAGTATTGCTAGAGCAGCCCATTAAGCAGTTATTAGAGGTAGGCCCAGGGGCAGGGGCTTTAACCAAGTATATCCAAGACATTCCTACTGAGTCATTTAAAGCCATTGAATTAGACAGGGAAAAAGTAGCTTTTTTAAGTACTGAATATCCCGAACTAAAAGACAAATTAATACTAGCCGATATTTTGGAAGCAGCCCTACCCTTTGACAATGAGTTTGTAGTGGCAGGTAATTTTCCTTACAATATTTCTACGCAAATTGTTTTTAAAATTTTAGAGTGGAAAGAGCAAGTGCCCATGATGGTGGGAATGTTTCAAAAAGAAGTGGCAGAAAGAATTGCGGCAAAGCCAAATTCAAAAGCATATGGTATCTTAAGTGTTTTAACACAGGCATTTTATGATGTGACTTATTTATTTGATGTGCCACCGACTGCTTTTACACCACCCCCTAAAGTAATGAGTGGTGTGATTAAATTAACTCGAAAAGATAATTTCCCGAAATTTGTTTCTGAAAAGTTATTTTTCCATATAGTGAAAATGGCTTTTGGTCAAAGAAGAAAAATGTTAAGAAATCCATTAAAGCCTTATTTTAGTGCAACGCAATTGCAAGATCCTCTTTTTACCAAAAGAGCAGAGAATCTTACCTATGATGACTATGCGGCCTTAACCTTTAAAATGCATATTGAATAGATGTCTTTGAAAATTATTATAACAGCCCCCGTGCATCCTTTTTTAGTGGATACTTTAAAAGAAAAAGGATATACTATTCAATACGAACCTACTATGAGCTATGAAGGCTTAATGGATTGTATTGAAACAGCGACTGGTTTAATTGTAACTACACGTTTAAAAATAGATGCTACTATTTTAGCAAAAGCCCATCAACTAAAATGGATAGGACGCATTGGAAGTGGCATGGAATTAATTGATACCGAATTGGCGGCTACTAAAAATATTTTATGTGTAAGTAGCCCTGAAGGCAATAGAACCACCGTGGGTGAACATACCCTAGGTTTATTATTAAGTTTAATGAACCGAATTCATAGTGCTTATAAAGAAGTGCGTGAAGGTAAATGGATTCGTGATGCCAATAGGGCAGATGAACTTACTGGAAAGACCGTAGGTATTATTGGACTAGGTAATACAGGATCTGCTTTTGCAAAAGTTTTATCTGGATTTGATGTAACTATTTTAGCGCACGATATATATAAAACTGGGTTTGAAACGAATCAAATAAAAGCGGCATCACTTGAAATGATTCAAGAAAAAGCGGATGTCATTAGTTTGCATTTACCTCTTACTAGTTTAACACATCATTATGCCAATACCACTTTTTTTAATAATCTAAAAAAGAAGCCTTATTTTATAAGTACTTGTAGAGGGTCGGTTACTGAAACCGCTGCTGTATTAGCGGCCATTCAAAATCAGCAAATTAGGGGGGTGGGCCTGGATGTACTAGAAAAAGAGCCCATTGAGCTACATACAGGCCAAGAAATGGCTGTTTTAGAAGCACTTATGATGCATCCTAACTGTATCATAACGCCTCATATTGCAGGCTATAGCCACGAGGCCTATTATAAAATGTCTAAGGTGGTATTGGAAAAATTAGGCATCATTTAAGCAATATTTTATATCTTTGTACCATGCAACGCCTCACTTATGTGGCGTTGTATTTTTTTTATAACTAAACTAAGCATATGAGCGATACTACTGTATATGTCACCCAAGATACTTTTGATAAAATGCGTGAGCAATTACAAAAGATGAAGTCGGTTGAGCGTCCGGCTGCTTCAAGAGCTATTGGAGAGGCGAGAGAAAAAGGAGACTTGAAAGAAAATGCTGAATACGATTCTGCTAAAGAAGCGCAAGGAATGTTAGAAGCAAAAATTAAACAATTGGAAGCGGCTATTTCCAATGCTAAAATAGTAGACACTAGTACTATTGATACAAGTAAGGTAACCATACTTACCAAGGTCACTATTACCAACCAGGCGACTAAAAAAACAATGACTTATCAATTGGTAGGAGAAAAAGAAGCCGATTTAAAAGCGGGTAAAATTTCTGCATCTTCACCTATTGGAAAAGGATTAATTGGTAAAAAAGTAGGAGAGCTAGCAGAAATTCAGGCGCCTAATGGTGTGATGAAATTTATGGTAGACAATATTACAGTCTAATTATCTTCTAATTATTTTCTTACATAAAAAAAAGCCATGACTCTTTTTACAAAAATCATCAATGGCGATATTCCTTCTTATACAATTGCGGAGTCGGAAAAGTTTTATGCATTTTTAGATATTTTCCCTTTACAAAAAGGACATACTTTAATTGTGCCTAAAATAGAGGTAGATAAAATATTTGATGTACCCGATACTTATTTAAGTGAGTTACTCGTATTTGCCAAGCCCATTGCGGCTGCTATTGAAAAAAGTTTTCCATGTAATAGAGTGGGTATGGTAACTGTTGGTTTAGAAGTGCCACATGCTCATTTGCATTTAATACCTATTAATGCAGCATCTGATATGGAATTCTCTCAGCCTAAGCTATCTTTAACAAAAGAAGAGTTTACTGCCATACAGGCATCTATTGTAAGTAAGCTTTAATGAGTAAGTATTTTTTGGCTACTATACTTCTACTAAAAATGTAGCTATTTACTTTTCACCCTACCAGGATTTTTTGTAATAAAAGCGTCCCAACTATTTGATTTTTTGGAAGCTTTTTTCCCTTTCACCACTTTCGGGATAGGAAGTTGTAAGCCACTAATTTGATAATGATGACAGAGGGCAACGCCTAAGGCGTCGGTGGCATCGTAGTATTTAGGTTGTTTTTTAATAGATAAAATACGCTCAAGCATTTTCCAGATCATTTCCTTATCGGCATTGCCATTACCCGTAATGGATTGCTTTACTTTTTTAGGCGCATATTCTGTTACAGGAATTTTAAAATGCATAGCCGCTGCTATAGCCACCCCTTGAGCACGGCCCAGCTTCAGCATGCTTTGAATATTTTTACCAAAGAAAGGCGCTTCAATGGCAAAATGAGTGGGCTCGTAAGTTTCTATTAATTCAATAATTCTTGCATGAATCATTTGAAGCCTTGCATAAATGTCTTTTTCCTTGGTCATTTTTAAGACATCCATTGTAATTAAGGCAGGCTTAGCGCCCCCTTTTAAAATTGCATACCCTAAAATTTGGGTACCTGGATCAATTCCTAAAATAATGGGTGTTTTTGACATGCACAATAAAGTTACATATATCATTGCAAATTCCGAACTTTGTACTCAATGAATAAAGAGCTACTTAAAAAATTAAGAACTTATTTCAATAATTCTATTGGATTTATTTTATTTCTAGTCTGCGCAGTGGCTATTTATAATAAAGTAGCTACAAATGATAATCTAAATCAATTTGGG
>CAITGN010000290.1:0-4527 GCA_903891965.1 uncultured Bacteroidota bacterium | reverse complement strand
CCATTCATTCCTTTTTTGGTAATACTAATTAAGTTTTCATAGTAAAAACCATATTGTACATATAGTTCAATGAGTTTATCAAATAAAGTTCGGCCTTTCGCTTTTTCATAAGCAGCCATTTCGCATAAAATGGCAACAGCACTTACTGCATCCTTATCTCTAATTTGATCTCCTATCATTAATCCAAAACTTTCCTCTCCTCCAATAATATAATTCTCTTTACCTTCTTTTTCTTTGACTAGCTCAGCCACCCATTTAAAACCTGTTAATACATTATAACAGTTCACATTGTTTTGCTTAGCTACTTCATTAATCATAGCAGTGGTGACAATAGTAGTAATGACCATATCATTGGGCTTTGCAATACCCTTGGCCTTGCGCGCCTCCATCATATAGGCAAATGCTAGAACGGCTGTCTGATTCCCATTCATAAGTACCCAGTCACCCTTATGGTTTTTAACACCCACACCTACTCTATCTGCATCGGGGTCGGTTCCAAGCACAATATCGGCATCCATGGCCTTCGCCTTGGCCAAACCTATGCTCATGGTTTCACTCTCTTCTGGATTTGGATAACTCACTGTAGGAAAATTACCATCGGGTATGGACTGTTCTTCAACTACATGTACATTGGTAAATCCATAAGCAGCTAAAACCTTGGGCACTAAAGTAATACCTGTGCCATGTATTGGAGTATAAACAATTTTTAAGTCGTGTTGCTTAGCAATCACTTCTGGATATACACTTAGGGTTTGCAACATTTTTGTATATGCATCATCCATGGAAGTTCCAATAAGTTCAATATTAGTGGCGCCACCTTCCCATTTCACATCATCAATAGATTGTATGGCTTCTACTTCTGTGATTACATTTTTATCATGCGGAGGTACTAACTGTCCACCATCATTCCAATAGGCTTTATACCCATTATATTCTTTAGGATTATGAGAAGCAGTACAAACTACACCAGCTTTAGCTCCCAGGGTTCTAATAGCAAAACTTAATTCAGGAGTTGGGCGTAGGGCTTCAAATAAATAAACTTTAATGCCATTGGCAGCAAAAACTTCTGCCGTGGTTTCAGCAAAAAATCTTGCATTATTTCTGCTATCATGCCCAATGACCACCGATATTTTTTCAGTAGGGTAAGTCTTATTTAGGTAGTTCGCAAAACCTTGGGTAGCCATGCCAATAGTATACTTATTAATTCTATTGGTACCTACTCCCATAATACCTCTTAAGCCACCCGTTCCAAATTCTAGGTTTCTATAAAAACTATCGGCTAATTCATCGCCTGGCTTTGACTGCATTAAGGCAATAGCGTCCTTAGTGGCCTGGTCATAATTACCAGTCAACCATTGTTCAACTTTTTGGGCTATTGTCAGACTCATAATACACTAATTAAAAAGCAATTTTAAGCAATAATTGCAAGTTATCCAATTAAGTAGACATTTTAGATTTTTGGCTTTCAAAAATGGGTTAAATTTGTACTAGTTTTGATCATTCAATTACCCTTATGGCTGTTATAGCTCAAATCCTATTTATTATTCTTACCGCTACGGCGCTTTTTCTTTTTGGTAAGAACTTACTAAAAATTAGAAGAAATATTTTAATAGGTAAAGCTGGTTTTGTGAATGATCAAAAAGCAAGGCGTTGGAAAAATGTTTTTTTACTCGCCCTGGGGCAGAAGAAAATGTTTAAAAAACCTATTGTTGCTATTTTACACTTAATTCTATATGTTGGTTTTATTATTATCAACATTGAGCTGCTTGAAATTATGGCCGATGGAATTTTAGGCACCCACCGCATTTTTGAAACTTATTTTGAACAATTCGGATTGGCTTCTTTATACAATTTCATTATTAATAGTTTTGAAATACTAGCAGCCTTAGTACTAGTAGCTTGCATAGTGTTTTTAGTAAGAAGAAATATACTAAAACTAAAAAGGTTCATGAGCAATGACTTAGCAGGCTGGCCCCGCTCAGATGCGAATTATATTTTAATTGCAGAGATTATTTTAATGAGCTTGTTTTTAATGATGAATGCAGCCGATACTGAAACTCATTTTATAATTTCAGCTAGCCTTCAGCCCTTATTGAGTGGTATTAATAGTAATACGCTTTTTATTATTGAACATACAGCTTGGTGGTTACATATTATAGGTATTTATATTTTTATGAATTACCTACCTTATTCAAAGCACTTACATATTATTTTAGCCTTCCCTAATACATACTATGCGCCGCTAACACCTAAGGGCATGATGCATAATATGCCTGAAGTACAAAATGAAGTATTGTATGCCATGCAACCTGAACTAGCCCCTACTGGAGCCGCTGCTCCTGCCAGTTTTGGCGCTAAGGATGTAATGGACTTAAGTTCAAAAAACTTAATGGACGCTTATAGTTGTACCGAGTGTGGAAGATGTACAGCAGCCTGCCCTGCCAACATTACAGGAAAATTATTAAGCCCTCGTAAAATTATGATGGCCACTAGAGATAGATTAGAAGAAGTGGGTAAGAATATGGATTTAAATCAAAAATTTGTTTCTGATAATAAGTCATTACTGCACGATTATATTACGGTGGAAGAATTAAGGGCCTGTACTACTTGCAATGCCTGTGTGGAAGAATGTCCAGTGAGTATATCTCCTTTAGATATTATTATGGAACTGCGTAGGTCACTAGTGATGGAGGAAAGTAATGCACCACAGGAGTGGAATAGCATGTTTAGTAATATTGAAAATAATTTTGCACCTTGGAAATTTGCACCAGACGATAGAGACGCCTGGACAAATCAAGCATAAAAAAATATTTATGAAAGTAAGTACCATGGCAGAGATGATGGCTAGCGGACAAACCCCCGAAGTTTTATTTTGGGTGGGTTGTGCAGGTAGCTTTGATTTACGTGCCCAAAAAATAACCAAGGCCTTCGCCACCATACTTGATAAAGCAGGGGTTAACTATGCTATTTTAGGTAAAGAAGAAGCTTGCACCGGCGATCCTGCAAGAAGAGCAGGCAATGAATTTATGTTTCAAATGATGACTTATCAAAACATACAAATTTTGAATGGCTACTCTATTAAAAAAATTGTGACTACCTGCCCACACTGCTTTAATGTATTAAAAAATGAGTATCCTGTTTTAGGAGGAAACTATGAAGTGATACACCACACTCAATTTTTACAAGAACTCATAGAACAAGGCAAGATTAAATTCACCGATAGCAATGAGTGGAAGGGTAAATCAATTACTTACCACGATAGTTGTTATTTAGGCAGGGCCAATGAAATTTATGAAGCCCCTAGAAAGGTCTTGGAAAGTTTAGATATGGAATTAAAAGAAATGAAAAGATGTAAGTCTAAAGGTTTATGCTGTGGTGCAGGGGGAGCGCAAATGTTTAAAGAAGAAGAGAAAGGAGATAAAAGAGTGAATATGGAAAGAGCGGATGAAGCCATTGAAACCAAGTCCGACTTTGTTGCCAGCGCCTGTCCTTTCTGTAATACAATGTTAACAGATGGCATCAAAAATAGAAATGAGGAAATAACTACCGAAGTTTTAGACATCGCAGAAATTATAGCCAAAGCCATTCAATAAAATTAAATTAAAATGATTGTTGATTTAAAAACCATATTGCCAGAAAATTTTCATCCATTATCCAAAGTATGGATTTACCAAAGCAATAGAACTTTTGCGTTAGGGGAATTATTTCAAGCAGAAGAAACATTGGAATTATTTACCGATAATTGGAAAAGCCATGGCGCCCCAGTTAAAGGATTTGCGACCATTATTTATGGTCAATTTATTATACTCATGGCCGATGAAAGCCAAACGGGCGTGGGTGGATGCAGTACCGATAGCTCTGTGCATGTGATCAAGGAAATAGAAAAATTGACAGGGGTGCAGATGTTTAATCGAGAATTATTGGCCTTCTTGGTCAAAGACCGCGTGCAAACTATACCTCTTGCACAAGTGGGCTATGCTTTAGAAAATGGCTTATTGACAAAAGATACTTTGTACTTTAATAATTTAGTAGCCAATAAAGCCTCCATGGAAAAAGATTGGCTTCAACCAATCTCTGAGAGTTGGCTAGCGAAAAAATTTATAAAGTAAATTCCTAAAAAAATACTACGCATAAAAAAAGCCTCTCGATAAATCGGGAGGCTTTTTTTAATAAATGATTTTAATTATTCGATTGCTTTTGCTGATTTACGATTTTTGAAAAAAGCAATTACTGCAAATAACTGAAGCACTAACCCCCCACCCATTAGTACGCCTTGAACAAATTGATATTTACTTACACTTGAAACTTCTAAAAAAACACTCACTAAAACTAAGGCCATGCCGATTAAAAATTTAACTAATGGGCTTAAGTTATTAAATGAAAATTTCATACTTGTAATTTTTAGAAAATAAATATATGGGATTTTAAATTAAATACTTGCGTATTTATACGCATAAAAAAGCCCACTGAAATTCAGCGGGCTTCTTAAAATATTTCGAATGATTTTATTTTATCAAATTACTTAAT
>CAITGN010000289.1:0-11755 GCA_903891965.1 uncultured Bacteroidota bacterium | reverse complement strand
GGAAGTACTACATAATCATGCGGTACATCGGTTTTGTTTTTAGACTTATCAATAATTAATTTCCAAGTCTTGGCATCATCCGATGCAAAAATTTGATACTGATGATAAGTAGTTAATGACTTGCCCATTAACTCTACACCTTCATCGGCATAATTAACTTGAATAGCTTCGATACTAGATTTATTTCCTAAATCGGTTATTATGTATTCACCTGTATTACCCGTAGTAGCCGACCAATAGGTTTTTAAATTTTCATCTACTGCATTGTTCGCAGTGAATGCACTTAAGGTAGAAGATACTTGAACGGGTTTATTATAATTAAGTAGCATCCATCCGGTAAATTGTGATACGTCATGGTTCGCTCCTGCATTGGGAATATAATGCGGATAATCGCCGTAAGAAGTATTACTATATAATATACCATCTGCATCTATTTGTGCAGGCCAAATACCATTACGTCTTTCAAAATTATTTTTAACACCAATAGCAATCGTTGAAATATGCCACCACTGTTTATATACATCTTGATAAGTGGCGCCATGTCCCGCTCCTCTTGCAAAGCCCCCTGGCTTATAAGAAAAAGGATTATGCTTTTGATACACAAAGGGCCCTAGTGGTTTATCACTCACATACACGCCATCGCCATAGCCACTGAATTCAGTACCTGGCGCACCATACTGTAAATAATATTTTCCATTTTGCTTATTCATCCAAGCGCCTTCCATAAAGGGTTTTAAAAAGGTATTGTCCTGATGTTCTCCAAAACGCTCCCAACCATGTATGCTATCTACTAAATGAATAAGCGATTGTTTTTCTCCAATAGGTGCAAAAGTTTTACGGTCTAACTCTTGTCCATAGATAGGATAAAAATTACTTGAGCCATGGTAAATATATAAACGGTTGTCATCGTCTTTAAATAATCCTGGATCCCAGGCACCTACTTGAAAACTATCTACAGCTACATGCCAGTCGTCCTTAGTGGGGTTGGTACTATACCATAAAGTAAATTGTTTTGTATAAGTTGAGCCTATTACTAATAAACTATCGCCTAGTACTAAACTTGCAGGTGCACATAATTCATCATACACATCGTTCCAAGGTCTTAAAAATTTTCTTGAAATAAATTTCCAATCTTTCATATCGTTACTCCACCAATAACCCCATTGATTGGTACTGAATAAAAAATATTTATTATCATAGACAGCAACAATAGGATCCGCTGTTGCACGGTGTTTTCCGTTTTGTACAAAATTGGGAATAGGGCAATAACCGTAATCTAAATTAATAGGATTGCAATAAGTGGCTTGTCTATCGGGTATAAAAGAATTCATCGCCGGCTTTTGAGCCATTAAACTTTCACTAAACATGCCATTGAATAGTAGGCCATTAAATAACATAGCCACTAAGAATAATATCCTTTTCATATTTACCATTTTGAAGAATAAATATACTATTTATATGTATGAGGAAAGAAGAAAAAGTATGAACTTATTTAAAATTGATCATCCAATTTTTAAAGGCTGCATAATTTGCAGCTAAGGGAGTAGAAACCTTTTTCTTGTCTAGTAAAAATTTAACCGAATCGGGTATGGCTATGGTTTGTCCAATGGCTTCTTCCACTACTTCTGGGAACTTTACTGGGTGCGCGGTTTCTAAAATTATAGCGCTATAACTATTAGTGTTGTATTGGGCATTTGAACTTGTATTTACTTTCTCTAAATTGGCTAAGTAAATTTCAGCTGCTGCAAAGGCGACTGCCCCATGTGGGTCTAAGGTATAGTTATTGGTTTTGTATACTCTAGCAATAGTGGCCTTGGTTATAGTATCATCAATACTATAACTAGATAAAGCCTTGGTTAAGGCTGGGAAATTATTTTCAAGTATTTCAAGTATACGTATAAAATTACTCGGGTTGCCTACATCCATTGCATTAGACACTGTGGCTACTGCTTTATGTATTTCATATTTTTCAGTAGCTAAATATCTTGTAACTACATTATTGGCATTACAAGCTGCTACAAAATGGCCCAAGGGTAAACCGCTTGCCTTTGCCATCATGCCTGCGCAAATATTACCAAAGTTGCCACTAGGAACTACAATATTCATAGGGGGGTAATTCCCCTGAGCGTCTTGGTATTTAGCAACCCATTGTTGCCATGCAAAGAAATAATATAATTGTTGTGGTAACCAGCGCGCTACATTTATTGAATTAGCCGAGGTTAAATTATACTGCTCGTTTAAATCAAAATCCATAAAAGCTTCTTTCACTATAGCTTGACAATCGTCAAAGCTTCCTTCTACTTCAAGTGCTGTTATGTTTTGTCCGCAGGTAGTTAATTGTAATTCTTGTATAGGACTTACTTTGCCTTTTGGGTATAATATAATTACATTCACTCCCTCTACGCCTAAAAACCCATTAGCTACTGCGCCACCTGTATCTCCACTAGTAGCCACTAGAACGGTAGTAGGCTTAGTAGTAGTATCTTCTGTAGATTTCGTTAGATTAGAATTTCTATCATTCTTTTTTTTCTCTTTTGAAAAATAACCCAAACACCTACTCATAAATCTTGCTCCTACATCTTTAAAAGCTAATGTAGGCCCATGAAATAATTCGAGAGATAATATATTTTCTGTAATAGGTACTAAAGGAAAGTCGAAGTTAATAGTCTCGGCACAAATTTCTTTTAAGGATGCATCGTCGATAGTACCGCCCACATATGGTTTCATTACCTCAAATGCTAGACTGGCTTTATCTAATGTTTTAAACCTTTCAATTTGTGCTGCAGTAAATTTGGGAATAGTGCTAGGAAAATACAAACCCTTATCAGGCGCCTGCCCTGTGATGGCAGCCGTTCTAAAATCTACATTCGGGGAATTTTTTCCTAAGCTATAATAATGCATATGAAATTTTATCTTTTCAAACTAAGCTGTTATCTCAACGCCTGTTTGGTTAATACTGGTTACATAGGTATGATGCGGAAGTCCAATACCATCATATAATTGCTTCATTTCTTTTTCAACCGCTATGGCTATTTCTTTGGTTTTACTTAGCATAAATATAGATGGACCAGAACCAGAGATTCCACCCCCTAAAGCACCTGCTTGTTTACAAGCTAGTTTTAAAGCATCGAATCCAGGTATTAATATAGAACGGACCGGTTCAATAATTACATCTTCTAAAGACCTGCCAATTAAATCATAATCGGATTTCATTAAACCTGCAACTAGTCCTGCTATATTGCCCCATTGTTTAATAGCATCTTTTAAAAGTACTTGTTGTCTTAATATACTTCTTGCATCCGAAGTTCTTACTTCAATTTGAGGATGCACTATTGTTACATACAAGGTAGGTGAAGGCAGTGCAATAATTTCTAAAGGAAAAATAGATCTCACCAAGGTAACTCCTCCAAAAATACAGGGCGCAATATTATCGGCATGCTTTACACCCGATGCTAGTTTTTCACCATTCATGGCAAAACGCACTAAATCGTCTTTAGAGAAAATATTACCTACTAAATAATTGGCCCCTACCACAGCACCCGCAGAACTAGCAGCGCTAGAACCCACACCACTGCCGGGTTTGATAAGCTTATTAATTTTTACTTCGAATTTTATTTTAGAAGCTTTACTGTTATTTTGCTTTTCTTCATACTCTTCTAAAAAAGCAAGCAAGGCCGCACCTGCCACATTTTTTTCTGGGTCGGTGGGTAAATTATAATTGTCAATATTAATTATGGTAATACTGGCTTCGTTTTCAGCGCGACTCATCCATCTCATTTCCATTTCATCATATGGACTATTCACAGCAAAGCCCAAAATATCAAAACCGCATACCATATTCGCTACAGTGGCGGGGGCTTTTATTTTTATCCATTGATTTTCAGCAACCATGTTCTATATCTGTTTAAGAAGAATATTTTTTAAACTCTTGCAGCTCTTATGATATCGGCAAATACACCCGATGCAGTTACATCGGCGCCTGCACCAGCTCCCTTCACCACTAATGGAAGTTCTGGATAACGCGTAGAATAAAATAAGACTAAATTATCCTTACCATATAAATGATAAAAGTCTGAACTTGGTTCAATATGTTGTAGACCTACTTTGGCGGTTCCTTTTCCATCATCCGAAATATTGAAACTTGCTACGAATTTTAATTTGCAATTTTTAGCAGCAGCCGCTTCATATAATTTTTTGAAATGCGCTTCTTGTTTTTCCATTTCTGCATAAAAATCTTCTACAGAACCATTGAAACAACTAGCAGGTAAAAAACTTTCATTGGCAATATCGGTCATCTCTATTTTATGACCTGCTTCTCTAGCTAGTATCATTATTTTACGCATGACATCGGTGCCGCCTAAATCTAATCTTGGATCGGGTTCGGTATAGCCTTCTGCCTGTGCTTGTCGAACTACTTTTGAAAAAGGCACTGTACCATCGTAATTATTAAATACATAATTTAAAGTACCCGATAAAACCGCTTCAATTCTATTGATATTGTCTCCACTTCTAATTAAATCGTTTAAAGTGCCAATAATGGGCAAACTCGCTCCCACATTGGTTTCAAATAAGAAAGCAGCATTGAATTCTCTAGCCAAAGATTTTAACTTCGCATAATGCTCATAAGGAGAAGAGCAAGCAATTTTATTACAAGCCACCACCGATACAGCCTTGCCTAATAATTGCATATACACATCGGATACAGTTTGATGCGCTGTTACATCTACAAATACACTATTGCGTAAATTATTCTCAAGTATAGTGTTTACATAGTTAGTAATATCTCCTGCAGGCGCTGCTGCTAATTGCTCACGCCAATTGTTTAAGTCAATGCCTTCTGCATTAATTAATTGCTTTTTACTATTCGCAATACCCACAATATTTATTTGTAAACGCAGTGTTGCTTGTAAATAAGGTACCTGCTTTTTAATTTGCTCTATTAATTTACCTCCCACATTTCCTGCACCTGCCACATATACGTTTACCTGCTTATAAGAGGTTTCAAAAAATTCTTCATGCAGTACGTTAATGGCTTTTCGTACATCTCCAGTAGCAATTACTGCTGAAATATTTTTCTCAGAAGAACCTTGTGCAATGGCTCTTACATTAATACCATTTCTACCCAGTACGCCAAACATTTTTCCACTTACACCAGGATGGCTTTTCATTTGCTCACCCACCAAGGCTAAAATAGAAACGTCTTTTTCTATAATTAAAGGCTCTACCTTATGTGTATTTATTTCTTGCTCAAACTCAGTGTCTACGGCTATCTTAGCTATATGTGCGTCTTGCATATTCACCCCCACACAAATAGAATGCTCAGAAGAACTTTGTGTAATTAATATAATATTGATTTGCTTTTTAGCAAGTGCGTCAAATAAGCGTTTAGAAAAACCTGGAATACCCACCATTCCACTTCCTTCCAAGCTTAATAAACAAATATCTTTTATACTGGAGATACCTCTGATAAAACTTTTATCGGCAGGCGATTCATTTTTGATAATTGTACCTGCATGGTTAGGATCGAAAGTATTTTTTATCCATACGGGTATGTTTTTATGCATCACCGGTTGAATGGTGGGAGGATAAATAACTTTCGCACCAAAATGCGATAACTCCATGGCTTCTTGATAAGAAATTTCTGGAATCTCTTTGGCGTTTTGAACCATACGCGGATCGGCCGTCATCATGCCGCTTACATCTGTCCATATTTCAAGTGCAGTTGCTTCTGTAGCTGCTGCATAAATAGCCCCTGTATAATCGGAACCACCTCTACCAAGCGTTGTAGTATTACCTTCTGTGTCTGAGGCCACAAAGCCTGCTGCTATATATAAATCGAAATCATTTTCTTTAGCTGCTAAATATTTTGCAATAGTACTATAGGTTAGAGGCTTATCCACCACTGCATTAAAATAATTAGAATTGGTTTTGATTAAATCTCTAGAATCAATCCACTGTTGTTTAATTCCCTTCGACTCAAAACTGGCAGAAATTATTTTACTTGATAAAAGTTCTCCGTAGCTAATAATTTTATCCTGCATGCGCATAGATAATTCTTTCAGCATAAATAAACCTTCACAGTTCGTTTCTAATTCATTGATAAGTTGCTTCACCAAACTTAAAGTGCCACTTTGTTGTTGTATAGGAAGTAAAGCACGTACTGTATCTAAATGCTTTTGTTCAATATTTTGAATAATGGTTTTATAAGCTTCATTACCTTGTGCTGCTGTTTGCGCTAACATAATTAATTGATCCGTCACACCACTCATAGCAGAAACCACTACAATAGTTTTCTCTTTTTGTATGCGCGTGCTAACAATAGCCACCATTTGATGGATAGCCTCTGCACTTCCTACCGAACTTCCTCCAAACTTTAAAACCTGCATAACCCTTTTTATTTTTCTAAATTAAATAGCCGTAAATATTATCGTCTTTATTTATTTCATCATAATTAATATGATACTTCTTCATATTCTCAATAAGAGATGTATGATCGGCCTTGGTTCTTAATTCTAATCCCACCAGTGCCGGACCCGCTTCCTTATTGTGTTTTTGTATGTATTCAAACCTGGTGATATCATCATAAGGGCCTAACACTTTATTGACAAACTCTTTCAATGAACCTGGTCTTTGTGCAAAGCGAATTAAAAAATAATGCTTTAAACCTTCAAAGGTTAAAGAGCGTTCCTTAATTTCTTGCATGCGTGCAATATCATTATTACCTCCACTTACAATACATACAATGGTCTTGCCTTTGATTTGATCCGCGTAATGGTCCAAAGCCGCTACCGACATGGCTCCTGCAGGTTCTACTACAATGGCTTCTTCATTATACATTTGTAAAATAGTAGTACAAATTTTTCCCTCTGGCACTAAATGCATATCGTCTAAAGCATCTTTACAAAAAGAGAAAGTGACATCGCCCACTCTTTTTACAGAAGCGCCATCTACAAACTTGTCTATATTTTCTAATTCAACAGGCTCTCCCGATTTTAATGCCCAGAACATACTAGGTGCCCCTTCTGGTTCTAATCCAATTATTTTAGTTGTTGGTGAATGCTCTTTAAAATAAGTTCCCACGCCGGCGCTTAATCCGCCACCGCCCACGGGTACAAATAAATAATCGATAGGATCCTTGGTGAACGTTTTAATATCGTCTAAAATTTCTACGCCCACCGTAGCCTGACCTTCAATAATGGATACATGATCAAAAGGAGGAATGAATGTCATTCCATGTTCTAAAGTATAAGCTTTAGCGGCCACTGCTGTATCGTCAAAAGTATCGCCCACTAAAATTACTTTTACAAAATCTTCACCAAACATTTTTGTTTGATTTACTTTTTGTTGTGGTGAAGGAATAGGCATAAATACAACACCGCAGACGCCTAGTTTTTTACAACTATAGGCAAAGCCCTGCGCATGATTGCCAGCACTTGCACAGACAACACCCTTTGCTAGCAAGTCTTTAGAGAGTTGACTCATCATATTATAAGCGCCTCTTAATTTATAAGAACGCACAATTTGTAAGTCTTCTCTTTTAAAATAAACATTGCACTCATATTTACGAGACAAATTTGCATTGAACTGAAGCGGGGTATGTGTTACCACCAACTTCAATCTTTTGACAGCAGCCTCGATATTAAGTGTAGGTCTATTTATTTTCTTTGCTTCGCTCATACTTTATCACTTTTCTATTTTATCCTATACTAAATAATTTTTTTAAATTATTTACCTGGTTGATTCTCTGGTCTTAAGCTTCTTACAGTTCTTCCTGCTTGCCACATTTCACTATTGTGTAATTCAGCTAACTCTACTTCTAATTTCTCACGGTAATCTGCCTTACTATTTAAGTCAATAGAACGAGCCGATTCTTTTCCTGTTGCTACACTATTATATAAGTCTGTAAAAACTGGCATAGTTGCATCACGGAATTTTTTCCACCAATCCAAAGCACCTCTTTGAGCAGTGGTTGAACAGTTCGCATACATCCAATCCATTCCGTTTTCTGCAACAAGTGGCATTAATGATTGTGTTAATTCTTCCACTGTTTCATTGAATGACTCAGATGGGCTATGTCCGTTTTTACGCAATACTTCATATTGGGCTGCAAATATACCTTGAATTGCGCCCATTAATGTGCCTCTCTCCCCAGTTAAATCTGAATAAACCTCTTTTTTAAAGTTGGTCTCGAATAAATAGCCAGATCCAATGGCAATACCTAAGGCAATAACTCTGTCCCAAGCCTTTCCGGTAGCGTCTTGGAAGATTGCATAACTACTGTTTAAGCCACGTCCTTGTAAGAACATTCTTCTTAAAGAAGTTCCAGAACCTTTAGGGGCTACTAAAAATACATCTACATCGGCTGGAGGGATAATACCAGTTTGCTCATTGAAAGTAATACCAAAGCCATGAGAGAAATACAAGGCCTTGCCTGGCGTTAAATGCTTTTTAACGGTTGGCCACATGGCTATTTGTGCAGCATCACTTAATAAATAACAAATAATAGTTCCTTTTTCTAAGGCTTCTTCTATTTCAAATAAGCTAGTGCCTGGTACAAAACCATCAGCAATTGCTTTATCCCAACTTTTTGAATTTTTTCTTTGTCCTATAATTACATTAACGCCATTTTCTTTTTGGTTCAATGCTTGACCTGGACCTTGCACGCCATAACCAATAACCGCGATGGTTTCATTTTTTAAAACCTCTTGTGCTTTTGCTAACGGGAATTCTTCACGTGTTACAACATTTTCTTCTGTACCTCCGAAATTTAACTTTGCCATTTTAATAATTGTTTAGATTTTTTGTTTAATTAATTTATGTTTTGAATATGTATGTTTTTGATTTCTATTTATTTTTTGAAAATAATTACATGGTAAATACTGCTTCTCTTTTCCCTAAGTATTCATTTTCTATCACATCTTCACTAGGTTGCTTTTTTTCAAAGTCTTTTAACTTTTCATGAAAACCGCTACTTTCCTTTATAATAGCCACTCTTGCGCTACGCACGAATTCCACTAGGCCAAAGGGTTCCAAGGCTTTCATTAATTTATTGGTCTCTTCTCTATGTCCTGTTGTTTCAAAAACGATGAAGTCTTTTCTAATGGCTACAGCGCGTGCTCCGTATTCTCTTAATAATCTTTCTACTTTTACTTTCTCTGTAATTTCTTCTGACAATACTTTATATAATGCTAACTCCTGCCAAACAATTTCATCATTGGTATTGAAATAAGCTTTTAATACTTCTACTTGCTTTTCAATTTGTCTTACAATTTTCATCACTACATCACGAGACTCCATTACAACAATGGTAAAACGGTGTATGCCCGCAATTTCAGAAGGAGATGTATTTAAACTTTCCACATTAATTTTTCTTCTAGAAAAAATAATGGCAATACGATTCAAGAGCCCTACTTGGTTTTCGGTATACACAGTTATTGTGTACTCTTGTTTTTCAGTATTTGTTTCCATATTATGAGATCTTTAATTTATCAATTCTTTATTTTTTACTACATTATTTTCGAATATTTGAGCTCGTCTTATAGACTCGCTCGAATCATATAGCCATAAGATTTGACCTCGTTTCACTCGGTCGAATCTTATTTCAATCTGATTTCACTCACGCTACAACCCTGTGGTACCATTGGAAATACATTGTTTTCTTTGCCCACCATCACTTCTAATAAATAAGAGCCCTTATGTGCAAGCATGGTTTCAATGGCTGTTTGTAAATCCTTGCGCTGCGATACTTTCGCACCCTCAATACCATAAGCCTTGGCTACCATTACATAGTCGGGGCTTTGAATATCTACAAAAGAATAACGCTTGTCATTAAATAGTTGCTGCCACTGACGCACCATACCTAAGAACTCATTGTTTAAAATCATTATTTTAACATCTACGCCTGTTTGCATTATAGTTCCTAGTTCTTGAATAGTCATTTGTACACCACCATCTCCAATCACTGCAATGACTGTTCTATCAAGTGCACCAAACTTTGCACCAATGGCTGCAGGTAAAGCAAATCCCATAGTGCCGAGTCCTCCCGATGTTACATTCGATCTTGTTTCATTAAACTTAGCGTATCTGCAAGCCACCATTTGATGTTGACCTACATCCGTTACCACCACTGCATTTCCTTTAGTGGTTTCATTGACGATGCGTATCACTTCACCCATGGTCATTTCTTCAGTGCTAGGATAAATTTCCTCTTTGATACATTGGTCATATTCTTTTTGCGTATACTCTGCAAAAACTTTTAACCATTCTGATCTATCTTTTTCTTGAATACCTAAAGTAAGTAGTGGAAGTGTTTCTTTACAATCGCCCCAAACACCTACATCTGCTTTTACATTTTTATCTATCTCAGATGGGTCAATATCTAAATGTATCACTTTCGCTTGCTTTGCGTACTTATCTAATCTTCCTGTAACACGGTCATCGAATCGCATACCTACTGCAATTAAAACATCACATTCATTGGTTAATACATTCGGGCCATAATTTCCATGCATACCTAACATGCCTACATTCTGAGGATGATCGGTAGGAAGTGCGCTCAAACCCAAGATGGTCCAGGCTGCTGGCATACCCGACTTTTCTATAAACTTTTTAAATTCTTTTTCTGCCTTACCTAAAATAACCCCTTGTCCAAAAATGACTAAAGGTTTTTTAGCATTATTAATTAAGGCTACTGCTTCGTCAATAAAGTTTTTACGAATGACTGGCTTTGGTCTATAACTTCTTATATGATTGCATGGCGTGTAGCCTTCATAATCGAAAGATTGTATTTGTGCATTCTTGGTAATATCAATTAATACCGGACCTGGCCTTCCGCTTCTTGCTAAATAAAATGCCTTGGCTAATATGCCTGGTATTTCTGTGGCATCGGTCACTTGGTAATTCCATTTAGTAACCGGCATGGTAATATTAATAATATCTGTCTCTTGAAAAGCGTCTGTTCCTAATAAATGAGCGAACACTTGTCCTGTGATACAAACTAGTGGCGTGCTATCAATCATGGCATCGGCTAAACCTGTCACTAAGTTAGTTGCACCTGGTCCGCTAGTAGCAAATACCACACCTGCTTTTCCTGAGGTACGCGCATAGCCTTGTCCAGCATGTATTCCACCTTGTTCATGTCTTACTAAAATATGTTTTAGTTTATCGTTGTAATCGTAGAGAGCATCATAGATAGGCATAATAGCACCACCTGGATAACCAAAAATAGTTTCGGCTCCCTCTGCAATACAAGCTTCTAAAACTGCCTGCGCTCCTGTTAATTTTTTCGTTGCCATAGTCTTTTTTTTATAACTGATCTGTCACACAACCTTCACTTGCGTCTTTTACTAATTGTGCATATTTCCATAAAACACCATTGGTTGCTTTTAAAGCAGGCTGTACATAGGCAGCTCTTCTTTTTGCAATAGTGGCTTCATCTACTTTCAATGTCATTTTACGATTAGGTACATTTAATTCAATCATATCATTGTCTTCTACTAGTCCAATCAGTCCTCCTTTATAAGACTCGGGTGTAATATGTCCTACCACAAAACCATGCGTGCCTCCACTAAAACGTCCGTCGGTAATAAGTGCCACCGACTTGCCTAAACCCGCGCCAATAATGGCGGAAGTGGGCTTCAACATTTCAGGCATACCAGGGGCTCCTACAGGTCCTACATTTTTTATAACGACTACATCACCCTTTTTTATTTTTCCTGAATTGATACCCTCTATTAAAGATTGTTCTCCATCAAAT
>CAITGN010000288.1:0-4454 GCA_903891965.1 uncultured Bacteroidota bacterium | reverse complement strand
TCTTTACGCTTTTACAAATACAACCCGGCTACTTTGATTAAAGTAGAAATAAAAGAAACAGTAAAACCAATTGTTAATATTTGCTTTCATCGGAGCACAAAGATAGGCTATTGTAGGCTATTAGTCAAAAATGTTTCCATTTTTAGCTCTAAAAACTAACAGATATTCGTTTTTAAGGTTTAATGCTTCACACAAAAAAAGCCCCTGGTCGAAACCAAGGGCTCAGAAATTTTGCTTACCGATCTAAAAAGTTGCCTTAATGAATAATTTAACCTTCTAACTGGAAGCTAATAATTTATTTTGCTTTTGCAGTAGTATCCATTGCAGCAGCAGCTGTATCAACTGTAGTTGCAGCAGCTGTATCAACAGTTGCAGCAGCAGTATCAGTCTTAGCTTCAGTTGAAGCACCACCACATGCAGCTAATGCCGCGATAGCGAAGATTGCGATTACTTTTTTCATTTGGGTTTGTTTTTATTAATTAATTAATACTCTTAATACCCCCAATTAGAAAAGGTAACCCCCTGAACCCTGAAAAAATTAAAAAAGACCTCATTTTGGGTTACTTTTGCTCAACTTAAGTATTAATCTCTTGAAAGCTGAACTGAACGAACAAGCCCTTTTAAAAGGACTAGCTGATAATGACTCCAAGGCGGTGGAAACCCTCTATAAAAGTCATTTTAGTTCCATTCAGCACTTTGTTCTAAACAACAATGGCTCTTTTGATGACGCAAGGGATGTATTTCAGGAAGCAATGATTACTTTATACGAAAAGGTGCAAACCGATTCATTTGTGCTTTCCTGTCAAATCAAAACCTATCTTTTCTCTATTTGCAAGCACTTGTGGTTAAAACGCTTGCATCAATTAGGAAAATATAGCGGCCCTTTAAGTAGTCAAGAAGAAACCGTCTCAGTAGAACAAGATATGAGAGAGTTTGATAAGAAAGAAGCTTCTTTTGAAATTATGCATAGGGCCTTACATAGTTTAGGAGAACCTTGTAAAAGTTTATTAGAAGGTTATTATTTGAATAAAAAAGGAATGCAAGAATTGGCTGCCGATTTTGGATACACAAATGCCGACAATGCGAAGAATCAGAAATACAAATGTTTAATGCGTCTAAAGAAATTATTTTTTGCGCAGTATAATATAGGAGAATAAAGATAGAGCAGAGAGGTAATAATTATTGAAGAGAAAAGAGAAAAAGCAAAATGGAAGACAAAGAATTATTAGAAACAATTGAAAACTACTTGACAGGCGCCATGTCTGTTCAAGAAAGGAATCAATTTGAGACCCTTAGAAAAAGTACCCCTGAAATAGATCAGATGGTGGTGGAGCATAAATTATTCTTGGACCATATGCAGTCTTATGCGAATAGACGCAGCTTTGCTAAACTAACTAGCCAAACATTTAATAAATTAATAGCCGCAGGCGAATGGATGACCGACGATAGCATTAGCACTAAAACTAAAGTGATACAACTTTGGAATAAATATAAAAGAGTTACTGCCATTGCCGCTTCTGTGGGAGGTTTCATAGCATTAACTACTACTATATTAGTAATGTCTTTATCACCCAGTTTAAATGGTAATCAATTATTACAATTAAGTAATGACATTGAAGTGATTAAGAAAAACCAACAAGTACAAGGGCATTTGATTAATGAGGTAAAGTCTAAGGTTCCAGAAAATGCAAAATTTATAAGTGGTGGTTCAGGATTTTTAATTGATGCAAAGGGTTTTATCATAACCAATACACATGTGCTTAAAGGAAATGGCGCCATTGTTATAAATAGTGAGGGCCAAGAATTACATGCCGATATTATTTACAGCGATTATAGTTCAGACCTAGCCTTACTTAAAATTGATGACGAAGATTTTAAGGCCCCGAAAAATATCCCCTTTGTGATTCGTAAAAAGATGACCGATTTGGGAGAAGAAATTTTTACATTAGGTTACCCAAGAAATGATAATGACATTGTGTATGGCAAGGGATACCTAAGCGCGCAAACAGGTTATAATGGCGATAGCAATTCTTATCAAATTCAAATAAGTGCGAATCCAGGCTCTTCTGGAGCCCCTTTATTTAATGATAAAGGAGAGGTTATTGGCATTATCAATACAAGACAAAAGCAAGCTGAAGGAGTTGCCTTTGCGGTGAAGGCGAATAAAATATTTGACTTAATTGAATCGGTAAACGAAAAAGAAGATAAGAAGTCAGACAAAATTAAATTGTCTAAAAATAATACTGCCAATTTAAGAAATAGAAAAAGTCAATTGAGTAATTTAAAAAATTACATCTACAGTATTAGATCTTACAACTAAAATACCTCCTACCACAAATTAGAAGGGTAGACTTTACTTTCTACTAGTGCATTAATACTTTGTTTCACACCAGGTGCATCTTCTTTATAAGTAACCCCAAACCATTTTGCATTGGTAGGAATGACCTTTACTTTTCCAAGGCCTAATTCATGGAACCTGCCCGCTACATAGGGTATATAAAATTCAGATTTTAGTTCTTGCCCCTTAGCTTTTAAAAATAAGTCAAACTCACGTTCGCATAAGTCAATGAAAGTAGGCCCGAAGCACATAAAATTCATACTTACTCTTGTATCTTCTTGCAAAGAAGTTTCTACTCCATTTTCTTCAAATACAATTTGACCATCTGCTCTACGATAAATAGTAGTGCGCTCATTAATTTGTTTTAAATAGCCTTCAGCATCTATAGAACAAACCCCTCTACTCACCGTTCCATTCTCACTTAATGTATTAGACAACTCATAACCCAATATGCAATTGGTTTTCTCATTGCACTCTTTTGTTAAAAAAGTATAGGCTTGCTCAAAAGCCTCTTTGCCATAATAATCATCGGCATTAATCACAGCGAATGCTTCTTTTACCACTTCTTTGCAACATAATAAAGCATGTGCAGTACCCCAAGGCTTCACTCTATCTGCAGCTACTGTATAGCCTTCTGTATATTTATCTAGAGATTGAAATACATATTCAATTTCAATTTTACCTTTCAACTTTGGTTCAATGGCATTTTTAAAAGCTTCTGCAAAATCGGCACGGATAATAAAAACCACTTTATTAAAACCTGCGCGAATGGCATCATAAATAGAATATTCCATGATGGTCTCTCCTGCAGGACCAAAGCCCTCGGTTTGCTTCATACTACCATACCTACTTGCCATCCCTGCTGCCAAAATCACTAATGTAGCTGCCATATATTTTCAATTAATTTGAATCTAATTTAATCCTAATTTTAGGATATCCTAGTACTGAATATTGATGATAAATCAGTGTGTAAAAATAACTGATTTCCCTTAAATAAAAAAACATTGAAACCAAGCATTACAATAGATCCCATAACCATAGATCCTATTACTAGCTTTAGTAGTTCAACTATTGAATCTAGTATTTTAAGATTAGATAAACTGCACCCTATTGTAAGTGGCAATAAATGGTTTAAGTTAAGATACTATATTGAAGATGCTATAGCGCATAATGCTTCTACCATTGCTAGTTTTGGAGGTCCTTATTCTAATCATTTGGTCGCCTTAGCCTACGCAGCCAAAGAAAACAATATAAAAAGTATTGGCTATGTAAGAGCCACCCAGGAAGATGCCATAACGCCAAGCTTACAAGAAGCGCTTGGCTATGGAATGCAATTAGAGTTTTTAGGAAGAACTCATTTTCAAGCAATAAAAAATGATTTACTAAAAAAGAATAATAATGGCAATCATGAACAAAGCGGCGTATACTATATTGACGAAGGAGGCTATGGTGAATTAGGTGCTAAGGGAGCGGCTACCATTTTAAATGAACATTGTAAAAGCTATAACACTATTATTGCAGCAGTAGGCACGGGCACAATGCTGGCTGGTTTAATTCAGGCAGCTGCAGCTCATCAAAATGTAATGGGTATTCCTATTTTAAAAAATGAAGCAAGCATTGAAGCAGAAATTAAAACATTGTTAATAGATAGTACTAAGCCATTCAGATTAATTCACGGATTTCACCAAGGTGGTTATGCTAAAACAAACCCAACACTCATTGGTTTTATGAACCAACTATGGGAAACTGAAAAAATTCCTAGCGATATAGTGTATACAGGCAAACTATTATACGCAGTAGATAGTTTATTAAAAGAAAATTATTTCAAAGTAGGAAGTAAAATACTCGTAATACATAGTGGAGGCTTGCAAGGCAATAGATCCTTGCCCTCAGGAACCTTGCTTTATTAAACTAGTTCGCTCTATAAAATCAATTCTCTTCAATTAAACTAGTTCGCAATCGAATACTAATTGAAAATGTTTTTTTATTTTCTCTTTCACTTCTTCGTAATTTACTTTATGTCCTAATTCTTTTTCTAAAGAGGTAACCGTTTTACCTTGTATACCACAGGGTACTATAAATTCAAAATGAGATAAATCGGTATTTACATTTAAGG
>CAITGN010000287.1:0-4630 GCA_903891965.1 uncultured Bacteroidota bacterium | reverse complement strand
GTTATTTGGTGCCTTAGCGACTGTAGTACTGGGTTTATTATATGCTAACTTTCAAGCAAAGAAAAATGAAAATGGTTGGGGTGCGATGAAATACCCTCAATTAGTGTTAGGTATGCTTGCCCTATTTGTTTATGTAGGAGCTGAAGTTGCTATTGGTTCTAACTTAGGAGAATTATTAAAACAAGCCGATTTTGGAAGTATCCCTTCTTCAAAAATTGCACCTTATATTTCAATGTATTGGGGCAGTATGATGATTGGACGTTGGACAGGTGCGATTTCTGCTTTTGAATTCAAAAGTCAAACTAATAAAATATTAACAGTGATTGTTCCATTGGTAGCATTTGGTATCGTGATTGGTGTAAATAGTATTGCGCAATACGACATGACCCCACTTTACATGTACATCGTTTGTATTTTTATTCAAATAGTGGCCTTCTTTATTAGCCAAGACAAGCCAGCAAAAACTTTATTAGTTTTTAGTTTAATTGGTTTAGTTTCTATGTTGGTGGGTGTATTCACTAAAGGAGACATTGCTATTTATGCTTTCTTAACAGGTGGTATTGCTTGTTCAATTATGTGGCCTTGTATTTTTGCTTTATCTATTTCTGGTATTGGAAAATATACCACACAAGGTGCAGCCTTTTTAATTATGATGATTTTAGGTGGTGGTATTATTCCTCCTATTCAAGGAAAATTATCTGATTTCTTACAATCTGCACATTTAGATACTCCAGGCTATGGCATTCATAACTCCTTCTGGGTACCTGTTTGCTGTTTTGCTTATATTTTAGTATTTGCTATTTCAGTAAAAGGTATTTTGAAAAAGCAAGGCATTAATTATGAAGATACTGAAGTAGCAGCTGGGCATTAAATAAAAATTAAAATAAATTATAGAATGGATTCTTTTGTAGCGGGCGTTGATATTGGTGGCACAGGTACCAAATTTGGTATAGTAGATAATTTAGGCAATGTCTTATCATCAGCTACCATGTCTACTAGAGGACATGCCGATATACATGCTTATATAGATGAGCTACATGATAAATTAATGCTGCTTATAGATAAAGTGGGTGGCGTGGGCCGTATCAAAGGTATTGGTGTGGGTGCTCCTAACGGGAATGTGTATACGGGTACTATTGAATATGCTCCTAACCTTCCATGGAAAGGTATTATTCCTTTGGCTAAATTAATTCAAGACAAATTTAAGTTGCCAGTTAAATTAACCAATGATGCCAATGCAGCCGCTGTTGGTGAAATGACTTATGGTGCAGCAAAAGGAATGAAAGATTTTATTTTAATTGCATTAGGTACAGGTGTAGGAAGTGGCATTGTGGCTAATGGAGAATTAATTTATGGACACGATGGAATGGCAGGTGAATTAGGTCATACTATTATTATACCTGATGGACGCGTGCATCCTGGCACTGGTAAAAAAGGTTCTTTAGAAAGTTATGCCTCTGCAACAGGGGTAGCTACATCGGCTGTTGAAATTTTAAACACTACAGACAGACCCAGTACACTCAGAAACATTCCAATTGAAAAGATAGATTCCAAAGCGGTATTTGAAGCGGCTACTGCAGGAGATGAAGTAGCGAAAGAAGTATTTGAATACACGGGTAGAATACTAGGCATTTCTTTAGCCAACTTTGTAATGTTCTCTAGCCCAGAAGCCATAATTTTATTCGGAGGCTTAACCAAGGCAGGTGATTTAATTTTAAAACCCACGCGTGAACATATGGAAGCAAACTTAATTGAAGTGTTCCAAAATAAAATTAAAATACTAGTAAGTCATTTGAAAGAATCGGACGCAGCCATCTTAGGAGCTAGCGCTCTTATGTGGGAGTAATTCTTCTTTCCATTTATTTCTACCCCAGCCTGCTATGACATGCTTTTCTGAATGATAAGAAGAACGAACCAAGGGTCCGCTTTCAACATAGTCAAAGCCAAGCTCATAGCCTATTTGTCTTAGTTCTGCAAATTCATCGGGATGCACAAATCTTTGAACCGCTAAATGTTTTTTAGTAGGTTGTAAGTATTGACCCAAGGTTAATACATCGGTTCCTACCGACACTAAATCTTTCATAGTTTGTATTACTTCTTCTTTCTTTTCTCCAATACCTAACATAATACCGGTCTTAGTGCGCATGCCTCCTTTTTTCAAAGTTTCTAATACGCCTAAACTTCTTCTATACTTTGCTTGTACTCTTACTTTCTGTGTAATTCTTTCCACCGTTTCCATATTATGACTTACCACTTCTGGAGCCGCTTCAATGATTCTATTAATTTGTTCTTGTATACCTCTAAAATCGGGTATCAAAGTTTCTAATGTTGTAGTGGGTGTAAGTGCTTTAATAGCTTTAATGGTATTGTACCAAATAATGGAACCCCCATCTGCTAATTCATCTCTGTCTACACTTGTAAGTACTGCATGTTTTACTTTCATTAATAAAATAGCTTCCGCTACTCTTTGCGGTTCATCCCATTCAACAGGTTTAGGGCGTCCTGTAGCGACTGCACAAAATTGACAACTTCTTGTACAAATATTACCTAGTATCATAAATGTAGCCGTGCCTTCGCCCCAGCACTCTCCCATATTCGGGCAATTACCGCTCTCACAAATGGTATGCAATTTATGGGTATCCACTAATCCACGCACATGCTTATAACTTTCTCCAATTGGTAGTTTTACTCTTAACCAATCTGGTTTTTTTATTCTAGTATCTTTCTCAGGCGTTACAATGGGTAATTCTTGCATATATCTTCTCAATAATCTGGCACAAAAATACAAGACTTGCAGTATATAATGGCCTTTTAAGGTCAAAATTATATCTTATCTTCATACAAAGAAATAACCCCTTTATGGAGAAATACGGAAAAATTTTATTGATTGTGATGCCCATTTTTTTTATGATGATTCTTATAGAAAAGTGGTATGGTTGGTATATTAAAAAAGAACGAACCCATTCCATGGATACAGTCAGTAGTTTAAGTTCTGCTATTACCATGGTCATTAAAAATGTCTTGGGTTTAAGTTTCACCATATTAAGCTATAAATGGATTGAAGAAAGAGTAGCTCTTACACATATTACTACCACTTGGCTTACTTATGTGATTGCCTTTGTCAGCTTAGACTTTTCACATTATTGGATTCACAGAATAGACCATAAAATAAATTTCTTCTGGAACAGTCATATTGTACACCATAGCAGTGAAGAATTTGATTTAGCCTGTGCCGTTAGACAACCTATTTCTTCTTTCGTAAAAATATTTTCTTTATTCTTACTTCCTGCTGCATTATTAGGTATATCGCCACTTGTGATTGCTACTGTTACTCCTATTCAATTTTTTGCTCAATTCTGGTACCATACACGTTATATTAATAGAATGGGCTTTTTAGAATACATATTGGTAACCCCTTCGCACCATAGAGTGCACCATGCTTTTAATAAAGAGTACATGGATAAAAATATGGCTCAAATATTTATTATTTGGGATAAACTATTTGGTACTTTTCAAGAAGAACTGCCCCATGTAGTTCCTGTATATGGCATTACGCGCCCTATGCGTACTTGGAATCCTATAAAAATTAATTTTGTGCATATGTGGTTACTTATAAAAGATGCATGGAGAACCAATGATATCAGGGCTAAATTTCAAGTTTGGTTTAAACCTACTGGCTGGAGACCTGCCGATGTAGAAGCAAATAGTCCCGTCTTTAAAATTGAGGATGTATATCATTTTGATAAATATCAAACTAAAAGGTCAAACCCTTTTTACGCATGGGTATGGTTACAAATTGTGCTTATATTTATTATAGTAGCTTACTTATTAGGTAATATTGCAAGTATTGGAGTGCCCAACATATTTATTTACGGAGCCTTTGTCTATGTTTATATTTATGCCTTAACCGATTTTATGGATGGCAATGCCTCTTCTCTTTTTTGGGAGATAGCAAAATCAATTTTTGGAATTAGCCTTATTATTGTTTTAGGAGATTGGTTTGGTGCAGATAAATACTACCCCCTATTAAGCAAGTTAATGATTGCCTATTTTATATTGTCGGTAGCTATTACCTACATGCTTCAAAAAAAGAATAAAGTTTTAATTACAATAATTTAAAAACATACAATATATCATGACTTCAATTGTAACCTATGATGCCAATTTAAGAACTACTTGTGTGCATTTGCAAAGTGGCTCCGATATTCAAACCGACGCACCTACCGATAATAAAGGCAAGGGAGAAAGATTTTCACCCACCGATTTAATTGCTACAGGCTTAGGTGCTTGTATGATTACTACCATGGGTATTAAGGCAGAATCGATGTCTATAGCCATTGATGGTGCCAAGGTAGAAGTGACTAAGATAATGGTGGCCGATCCTAGAAGAATTGGAAAAATTATTGCGCATGTAACTATGCCAGCAGGTTTAAACTTAGACGATAAAACAAAAGAGATATTAGAAAGAGTAGCAAGAACCTGTCCTGTGGAAAGAAGCCTACATCCAGACCTTGAATTAGATATTGCTTTTAATTGGCAGTAGCAATAAACAGGGAAAGTTTAATAAAATTTTTAAAGCAACTAACTCAAATTTAGTTGCTTTATTTTTTGCACTAGTTTACTTACAGGT
>CAITGN010000286.1:0-2934 GCA_903891965.1 uncultured Bacteroidota bacterium | reverse complement strand
TTATCAATGAAAGTGTTTAATTGGTTCCATAAAGTAACTTGATCTCTTTTGTCTGTAGCTGTTGAACCATTCACTAATTTAATTTGAGAAGGATCTTTAGGAACAAACATTAAATCATTAAATGTAATACCATCATTGTTAAGATCACCACTTACATTGTAAGAAGTAGTAAAGTTAGGAGCACCTTCATATACTAAACCAACTGATGATAATAAGTTTTTAGAAAACTCTTTCTTATAAATCATACTTGCGATAATTCTATGTGGCAAATAGTTATTAGAAAAACCAGCAACGAATTCATTAGGATTGTCATGTGTTGTTTTAGAACCCCACATTGTTTGTGCGGTTGAACCAGTCACCGCTGCATCATAAGCAACTTGTCTTGTATAAGCTGCAGTAGCTATAAAGTTTTTACTTACCTTTTGAATTTGTAAAGTTCCTGTAGCAGCATAACCCGCATTTGAATTAGTCATGTAAATAGCATTACTAATTGTAGGGTTTGCAGCACTAGCTTTAACAGTACTTCCAGTAACCATTTGTGAACCACCATAAGGATAAGATGATTGATAAGGGAATCTCCAACGACCATCAGATAAACGCACTAAACCAGTTGAAGGAAGTGCAATGTTTTGGAATACAGAAGCATTTAATTGCTTAGTATAAGAACCTTCTGCAGTCACTGTCCAACCATTACCTAATTTTTTATCTGCCGCTAAAGTAGATTTAAATACTTGAGGGAATTTATAGTTAGGATCGGTAACGTTAATTGCATAAGAACTAGATAAACCTGCAGTTGCTTGCGGACGGTTCGCATTAATATCTGGAGAGAAATTATAAGTTGTACCTGAAGCAATACTTCCAAATAAAGCCATACCTGAGTTAGAAGCTTGGTTAGAAAGCCATACAAAAGGAGGAGCGCCTTGGAATAAACCAGCACCACCACGAATTTGTAAAGTTTGGTCACCATATATATCATAGTTAAATCCAATTCTTGGAGAAACTTGAATAGCTGTACTTGGTTGAGAACCTGTATTGGCATGAATACCTTGGTAGAACTTTGTTAAGGTATCTACTACTGGGTTGTACAAGAAAGTATTGTAGAAATTTGTATAGTCAGCTCTGATACCATAAGTAACAGTTAACTTATCTGTAGCTCTGTATTTATCTTGAATGAAGAAACCAGCTTCAAAATCCTTAGGACCTACTAATGGGAAAGCACCACCGCCTAATGTATAAGATAGGTTATACAAACCAGCAGGTTTTGTTCCAGCAGCAGCTGCATAGAAATCGGCTAAGCTATTAAAACGGTATGTTCCAGAATAGTTAGGAGAGAAACCATTTAAATATTTTTTATAAGAAGACTGAATTCCAGCAGTAATCTCGTGGTTACCTGCATATACAGATAAGATATCATTGAATTGGAAAACATCGGTATTTAATTTGTTGCCATAAGTATATAACTCAAATCCGAAAGATGTAAAAGGCTTACTACTTGTAATAGTTCCTGAACCATCTAAGATATCCACCATTGGAAATTCTTTTTCAGATAAAGCAGTTCTGAAATCTCTTAAAGCAGAATAACCTATTTGTAATTTATTGCTCATTCTATTAGAGAACTTCGTGTTCAACTCAGCAATAAAAATATTTGCGTTATTGTTGATTACATATCCAGCACCATAGAAAGGAAGTGCAGTTGCATCTGCTTGTCTACGACCAACTGAACCACTATTAGAAGGTGGTTGATCACTAGAAGATTTCAAATAACTATACTTTAAACTAAAAGTGTTGTTCTCGTTAATGTTCCAGTCAATCTTAGCTGTTAAACGCTTAGATTTAGAGGCATAAGCATAATTTTGGTAAGCCCCTGGATCATAATTGTATTTTGATTTTAAGAAAGCAGCTAAGGCATCTAAGTCTGCAGCGTTCGCATTAGAAATAGTAGTACCATTAGGCGCTGAAGAAGAAGTAGAAGCTGTCCATGTATGAGCAGGAGCAGATCTTTCTTCTTGTTCTGCATTGACAAAATAGAATAATTTATTTTTAATTAAAGCACCACCTACTGTGAAGCCTTTTAAATCATAAGAGAAATCTTGCTTAGGAACCTTAATTGTATAAGGCGCAGCATTTACTTCATATCCTTGCCAATCTTTACTCTTCATGTATTGATAAACTGATCCAGTTGCAGTGTTCGCACCTGAACGAGATACAGAGTTCACGTTACCTCCAACGAAACCTCCTTGACGAACGTCAAACGGAGAAATGTTTACTTGAATTTGCTCAATCGCATCTAATGAAACCGCAACTTGACCTGTTTGGCCACCGATATCACCAGATAATCCAAATGAGTTATTAAAGTTAGCACCATCAATAGTGATATTGTTCAATTGAGAACTTTGACCACCGAAAGACATACCGTTGTAGGTAGGTGTTAATTTAATGATGTCTTTATAAGAACGAGAAATAGTAGGCAAACTTGTGATTTGATTTCTATTAAAGTTGTCTTGAGAACCAGTTCTAGAATTAGAAAAAACTTTATCTTGACTAGTTGATCTAACCACTACTTCTTGTAAATTATTAGAAGCTTCTACTAATTTAAAGTTGGCTTTGTATGCTTGACCTAATAACAAGGTAACATCGTTTTGTTGATCCTTTTTGAAGCCTACATAAGATACTTCAACTGAGTAAGGGCCACCAATTTTTAAGTTGGTTAAATTGTATCTACCATCGTTACGAGTAGTAGTTACATATTTAGTACCTGTTGGTTGGTGGATGGCTGTAACTGTAACGCCAGCAAATCCAGCTGCACCATTTGTAACCGTACCTTGAATTTCAGCTGTTGTCTCTTGTGCGTTTACTTTAATAATAGATATTAAAATTACCAACATTAGAGATAAAGCTTGTTTTAAAACATTTTTCATTTTTATGATATTATTT
>CAITGN010000285.1:0-6392 GCA_903891965.1 uncultured Bacteroidota bacterium | reverse complement strand
ATGCCCATTCTACCTACCATTTGTTCAATGGCCTCTTGCTTGTTATTTGATTCCTTATAAGAAGTATGGTATTTATTTAAAAAATAAATGCAATTCGGAATACCTATCACCACTATCAATGGGGGTATTAGTGCAGTGAGTAAAGTAATTTTCTGTCCTAATAAAACCATGGTTCCAAAACTCCATATAACACCCATCACTACCACAGACAAGCTAAGTAAGGTAGCAGAAATAGATCTAAAAAATAAAAATAAAGTTATGGCCGATAATAAAAGCGAGCCTATTAAAAACCATAACATCTCTTTTTTAATTCTATCTGCAAGTATGGTTCTAATATAAGGCAAGCCACTAATATGTACTTTTAAATTTGATTTTGCTACAAAGGCATCTAATTTAGATTGCAAGTTTTTAATAATGGCGGAACGCGCTCCGCTATTAATAGAATCGGGTATAAAACTAATAGCCATTATATAAGCGTGGCTACTTGGATTGTACATTAAATTTTTATAAAAAGGCAGGCTCTCTAAAATAGCTTTATCTGCAGCTAATGCACTGTCAGAACTATAAGGCGCCTTAAAAATTTTATGTGGTAAGAATTTACTAGACGCACTGTCCTTAACAATTGTATAGGCGCTAGGAACACTTACTACTTCCGTTACGCCAGGAATAGTTTTTATGTCTTTTTGTAAATTGGCTACTTGATTAAAAACAGTTGTGGTAAAAAATGAATCGGTCTGAAAACCCACCACCATGGTAGTGCCGTCTACACCAAACTTTTTTACAAATTCTTTATAAATAACAAACTTTGGATTGTCTTCAGGTATGGCCTTGGTAAACTCATAACTTAGCTTTACTTGAATAGCAAAATACCCCATCACTAAAGTAGAAATTGCTAAAAAACTAAGTGCTGCAATTTTATATTTTACAATGTTCTTACCTAATTGATGCCAAGTCATAGTGTATATTTTAAATTAATTCACCCATAAAAAAGCAGCTAATTGTGTGCCCATTCCTATGGCAAAACCCAGTATAAGCTCCTTATTGGTATGATCAGATACTATCATTCTGGCACTCCATACAATGGCTGCAATTGCTATTGCAACCACTACCCAAGGTAAATTATTAATAGGATATGAAAAGCTTACAAGCACTACAGCCGTTAATAAACCACTCACCCCCATTGTATGCAAACTTACTTTTATAAAATGATTTGCTGTAAGTCCAATGGCGCTGGCAATAAAAATACCAAAGTAAAAATATTTTAAGGCCAAGGGCTGGTCTGTAAAATTTCTACTTAAATAATACATCCACCAATAAAAAAACATTACAATTACATAAGGTATGATTCTATCTTTCTGTGTTTTCAAGAAAATGCTATCGCTGAATTTTAATCTCCATAATAAGAAAACCGCAAAGGCTGGAAAAAAAGCAGTCAACCAAAATACACTAAATAATTTTAGTTTCAATTGCCAATCGGTAATACTCGCAAACTCGAAAGGCACCACTTGCATTAAATAGAGAAAAAAATAAGTAGGTATAAATAAAGGGTGTAGTACATAAGACACTAAATGAGCCAATATTTTTAAGAACTTCGGTGGTTGATTTTCCATTCGTCTGTTTAGGTTTTTAACTACAATTCTTTACGTAATCTAGCTACTGGTACATTTAATTGTTCTCTATACTTGGCAACGGTTCTTCTAGCAATATTATAGCCTTTTTCTTGCAACTGCTCGGTTAACTCATCATCGCTGAAGGGCTTGTGCTTATCCTCCGACTCCAATAGTTCTTCTAATATCGCTTTTACTTCTTTGGTACTTACTTCTTCTCCTGAATCGGTGGTTAAAGACTCGCTGAAAAAATATTTTAATAAAAAAGTGCCAAATTCGGTTTGTACATACTTACTATTTGCTACCCTACTTACCGTAGAAACGTCTAAAGCCGTTTTTTCTGCAATATCTTTTAATATCATGGGCCTTAACTTGGTGGTATCGCCCGTCATAAAGAATGCTTCCTGATGCAACAAAATAGATTTCATTGTATGCAACAAAGTTTGCTGTCTTTGCTGAATCATTTCAATGAACCATTTAGCTGAATCAATTTTTTGTTTTATAAAAAATACAGCCTCTTTCTGCGATTTATCTTGCTTATTACTTCGCTCGTATTCTTTTAGCATTAATTTATAGTCATCGCTAATAACCAGTGGTGGCGCATTACGGCTATTCAAGGTTAATTCTAAGTGGCCATTATTGATAAGCACCGTAAAGTCTGGGATAATATATTTATCGGCCTCGCTCATATGCCCCGTCTCAGCCCCAGGCTTGGGATTTAAAGAAATAATCTGATGAAGCACTTCTTTCATTTGTGTCTCCTCTAAATGCAAACTCTTCTGTATTTTATCGTAGTGCTTGCGTGTAAATTCTTCAAAATGTTTTTCAATAACCGTAATGGCTAGCTTTCTTATTTCATTGGAAGTCGCCTCTTGTTCTGATGGCGAACCTTGTTCCGATTGTTTTCTTTTCAACTGAATAAGTAAACATTCTTGTAAGTTACGAGCACCAATACCGGGCGGATCAAACTGCTGCACTTTTAACAATAAGGCTTCAATTTCTTTTTCTTCTACCCACATGCTTTGTTTGAAGGCTAAATCATCTGCAATAGATTGCAAGGCTCTTCTCAAATAACCATCATCATCTAAACTCCCTACAATTTGTTCTGCAATTTTATATTCATGGTCGGCCAAATCCAACATGCTCAGTTGGTCCATCAATAATTCATGTAAACTTTGTTCTGCTCTAATAGGAATAACCTTGTCATTATCTAGTTCTGGATAATAATCGTCCTTGGTTTTATAATCCGCCACATCTCCTTCATCGTCAAAACTATAATCACTTAATTCTTCATTGCTCATTTCAAATTCATCTACCGGAATGGCTTCTTCTTCCTCCAAGCTACCTTGCAATAAATCATCCGGCATTTCCTCTACCGACTTTTCCATATCTCCTTCTAATAAATCGGCATTCATTTCTAAGGCTGGATTTTCTTCCAACTCTTCTTTGACTCTTTGTTCTATTTGGGCAGTAGGAATTTGCAACAACTTCATCAGTTGTATTTGCTGTGGCGACAATCTTTGTAATTGTCTTTGTTGCAAGGATTGGCCTAATGACATAATCGCTGCTTTAAGAAATTGCTTTTTTTATCACGCTTAAAAAGGCAGCTCCTTTTTCATGTACTTGCTCTTCCGTCCATAATAAACTAATGGCGGTAGAGATACATCTACTCATGATGGCATCGCTTTTTTCAAAAGATTTTGTACTTAATGCAGCTAGTGCTTTTTGTTGTGCTTCATTTAAAGCAGAAAGACTTTGCACATTTTTAAGATGCGCCCACTTTTTGATATAATGCCAGTTGTTGGCATACCAATAAAAATTTCCAGCTAATATATTAGCCTGCTTCATAGCCTCTATTACTTTTTCTGTGGCTTCATGAGAAGGTAAAAACCAAGTTAAAAAACTACCACTATCTCCTGCAGGATCCGGTACTGTTCTAAAAGCAATGCCAGGCACTTGCTCTATATAAGATCTTAAAATTTGATTGTTCTTTTTTTGTACCTCTAAAAACTGGTCTAATTTTCTTATTTGTGCAAGACCCACTGCAGCATGCAATTCACTAATTCTAAAATTATAGCCCAAGAAAGGATGTAAGTCTGCTCCTCTATCCACACCTAAATGATCATGTCCATGATCGGTGTAAGCATCTGCTTTAATGTATACATCTTTATTATTGGTCATCACCACACCTCCTTCACCACAGGTAATTGTTTTTACAAAATCAAAGGAAAAAGTACCTGCATGTCCAATAGTACCTAATGCTTTTCCTTTATAAGTACCGCCAATGCTTTGACAAGCATCTTCCAATAATATTAATTGATGTTTATCGCAGATGGCCTTTAAGGCATCTAAATCGGCCATGCTTCCGCACATATGCACGGGCATGATACATTTTGTTTTAGGGGTAATGGCGGCTTCCACTGCTGCAGGGTCTAATGTAAGTGAACTATCAATATCTACTAAAACAGGCACAGCGCCCACACTTAAAATGGCTTCAAAACTTGCCACAAAAGTAAAGGCAGGCATAATCACCTCATCTCCAGCGCCTATACCTAATGATACCATTGCAGTGGTTAAAGCTGCAGTACCACTAGATGTTAATTGCGCGTATTGTGTACCAAAACGGCTACAAATAGCCTGTTCTAGCTCTTTTGATTTCCAGATCCCTTTTCTAGGGCCATCAAAACCATAACGCATTAGAATACCGGTCTCTAGGACCTCATTTACTTCTTTTTTTTCTTCCGCTCCAAAGAATTCAAAACCTGGCATACCCTTTAGTTTTATTGATAAACAAAGGTAGTTTAAAAAACGAAAATTGGGTGTTTTTCAGTAATTTGCGCCCGTAAAAAAACTACACCGAATTTATGGAATACAGCAAACTAATCGCCGTTTCTGGCCTATCAGGATTATTTGAATTATTGACCAGCAAAAGCGATGGCGCGATAGCTAAATCACTAGAAAATGATGCCACTCAATTTATTAGCTCAAGAGCGCATCAGTTCTCTCATTTAGAGAGTATTGAGGTATTTACGACCCGCGAAAACGTTTTTTTAGCGGAAGTATTTATTGCCATGGGTAAATCTAAGGAAGCCTTACCTAATGAAAAAGATCCCAAATCGGTAGAAGCCTATTTCAAAAAGACTTACCCTAATATGGACTTTACAAGAGTGTATGCGAGTGATATGAAGAAAATGGTAAAATGGTTTGCACAATTGCAAAAGCATAAGGTAGAACCTACCTTGCCAGAGGCAGACGACGAAGCTGAAGCAGAAGAAGCAAAGGCATAAGCCTTTGCTGATGAAGAAGCAAAGGCATAGGCCTTTGCTGATGACAGAGTAAAACTACTTTGACTTACCCTCCACTAACTTATATAAAAAGCTTACCTAACCTAGGGTAAGTTTTTTTTTATCCTTAAATTGCAATACCGCCAATAGCTATAAGTAGCGATTGCATAAAAAATTACACATGAAAAAAATACTAGTCCTTCTTACACTTTGTTTATTTTTTCTTACGCAGGGCTTTTCGCAAAGCAAGGCAGAAAAAAAATGGATTAAACATCAATTTAAGCAATTGTCATTAGACGAGAAGATTGCGCAATTAATGATTATTAGAGCACATAGTAATTGGGATGCAAAAAAATTAGATACACTTACAGAAATTATAAAAAAGTACAATGTAGGTGGTTTATGTTTTTTTCAAGGAGGCCCAGTGAGAGAAGCTATGCAAACCAACTTTTATCAGTCCATTTCTAAAACACCACTACTTATTACCATGGACGCAGAATGGGGCGTGGGCATGCGTCTAGACAGTGTTGAGATGTTTCCAAGACAACTTTCTTTAGGCGCGATTGCCTCTGATAATTTAGTATATCAAATGGGCGTTGCGGTAGCAGCACAATGCAAAAGATTAGGTATACAAGTGAACTATGCACCCGATGTTGATATTAATAATAATCCAGGTAATCCAGTAATTAACGAAAGAAGTTTTGGTCAAAATAAACAAAGAGTCATTCAACATGGTATTGCTTATATGAAAGGCATGCAAGACAATGGCATTATGGCTACGGCTAAACATTTTCCAGGACACGGAGATGTATCGGTAGATTCTCATGTTGATATTCCAATGATTAACAAAAGCATGGAGCAATTAACTGAAATGGAATTAGCGCCTTTCAAAGCCTTGATAGATGCAGGTATTGAATCGGTGATGGTTGGTCATTTATCAGTACCCGCCATTGACAACCGACCCAAGTATGCGACTTCTTTATCTTATAAAGCCATCAATGATTTACTTAAAAAAGATTTAGGCTTTAAAGGCATAACAGTTACTGATGCTTTAGACATGAAGGCCATTAGTAATTATTTTCCTAGAGGCGAAGCGAATGTGCAAGCCATACTAGCGGGCAATGATATGCTTTGCTTACCTGGTGATATAGGAGAGTCTATTGAAAGAATAAAATTGGCCATCAAAGAAAAGCGTATTACTAAAAAAGATATTGACGCCAGGGTTAAAAAAATATTAGCAGCAAAATACAAATACGGCTTAAGTAATTTTCAGCCCATTGACACCACGAATATTATTGCAGATTTAAACAAATCGGTAGCGGCTTTAAAATCACAGATGGCGGCACAGTCCCTTAGTTTTGTAAAACCTAGCGCCAACGCGGGTATTGGCCTTCAAAAAAAGACAGCCTATATTGCCTTAAACCTTGCGCAGCCTAATTTATTAACTAAGTCACTTACAGAGAAATATGGTTTTCAAATATTTTATGTTAATGCCAAGGAT
>CAITGN010000284.1:0-3851 GCA_903891965.1 uncultured Bacteroidota bacterium | reverse complement strand
GGAACTTTTACGTTTGTAACTGAAAAATCGGGTAAAATTACTTGGACTATTATTGGATTAATTTTAAGAAAAATGAATTTGGAAAAATAAGATCATCAACAAATAATTTGATGAAGCAACCTTGGCTGAGTTTATATAGCACCAAGGAATCATACGAATCACTTCAATTTAATTTAGGAAGTACCGTTTACTTAATCAAAATAACAGCTGGTAAAAAACTCAGTTATGCAAGCTATAGTTTTGATGCCACAGAGATAGATCAAAGCACTGTTCAATATGTATACAAAGTGGAGAACCCTTTAGCCCATTTTTTCTTTAATAAAGTAATTCCCTACTTTACCCCCAGCGTTTCTATTACTATACTCATAGCATTTGGTATATTTTTCATTGTCTATAGACAAAGAAAGAAAAGAGTACCCAAGGAAGTGACAGCTAGGCTGAATTATAATTTTTATCATTCACTCACCATTATTGAAAAAGAACTTTTACAAGTATTATATTTAAATCACCAGAAAGGAGAATCTATTTCTACCAAGGTGATTAATAAAATTATTGGGGTACAAAATAAGGATGTCTTAACTCAAAATAAAAGTAGAAGTGATCACTTTTTAAAAATTAATCAGAAGTACAAGCTTTCTACACAACAGCAGTTGCCCTTAATTATTAAAACGAGAGACAGCGTAGACAAAAGACAGTATAACTATGGGCTAGAGCCTAGTTATCTAATATATTTAGAAAAGATGATTGAATCGGAGAAAACTATGTTTGACGAATAAGAAGAAAAGATTCGTATTATATAGAGATGAGCAATCAATGATTATACAACCAGCAAGCTGCAGCCTCTTCTAGCGCTTGCATCTAGCCTACCTAATACAGTAAAGCTACCGTCTTCAAAAACCTCTCCTATATCTTCCGTTGCAATAAAGCAGCAACTATATATATTGGCAAGGTCTATTATATGTAAAACTCCTCTTCCTGTTTCTTTAATACTTGTAGGGTCTTCCTCTTCTGCCACCATTACCTTCATCCATGGCGGACATTTAAATATTCCTTCTTTAATGGCATAGGCCTGACTTAATAACTCCGTCATTCCATATTCAGAATGAATGTTTGATACACCTAAATTTTCCGTTAATAATTGATGTAATTCATTTCTTGTCAATTCTTCTTTTCTGCCTTTCATTCCCCCCGTTTCTAAAACTATGGTGGACTTTAATTGTTGAGCAAAGGCAATGGCAAAGTCGGTTAAGGCAAAACTTACTCCTATAAACCAAACTGCTTTTTTTTGTTTTTCTAAGTTTTGCAAAACCTCATTCAGCTTTGCAAAATCATCTAAATAAAAACCACTTTCTGCATGACCCGAAGCCTTTATTAATTTATCCACCATATACACTAAAGAAGAATGTTTTCTTTCTAAATAAGAAGGCAGTAATCCAATTACACAATACTTACTAGGGTCTCCATAAAATAATTTAAACCCTTCTAAGAAACTTGCTTCATACAAACTTAAATCTTGTACCCAATGATGGCTTTTTACATCCTGCGTAGTACCACTACTTTCAAATAAATGCATGGGCTTCGCTCCAATAAAAACATCTTGCGTTTTAAAAAAAGAAATAGGTAAAAAGGGAATCGCGCTTGACTTGTTTAATGCTACCCACTGCTTATACACTGGGTTATGCGCTGCCTGCCAATTAAAAATTATTTTACTGGTCTCCAAAAATTGACCTGGAGCAATTGTCCATAATATATTGGTATCAATGGGTGGCTGGAGCAAACTGATTCTATTTATTTCCACAAAAGTATCAATAAATAATCAAGAAAAAGGGGAAAGAAAGCCTGTTTCAAAATAGCCCAATTAGTGTTATCTTGCAGGAGTCAATTTTAAATACATTTTATGGCAAAATCAAGCACCAAAAAACCTGCTGCAAAGGCTAAAAAAGAATTAATTAGCGCAGCATCTTACCAATTTTTAACCAATTATATTAACAACCCTTCTCCGGTTGGATTTGAAACTAGTGGACAAAAAATTTGGTTAGAATACCTTACAAAATATGTAGATACTACCTATACCGATGCTTATGGAACTGCGGTGGGTGTGATTAACCCAACTGCTCCTTTCAAAGTAGTCATAGAAGCGCATGCCGATGAAATTAGTTGGTTTGTGAATTATATCAACGACCAAGGTTTAATATATTTAAAAAGAAATGGCGGCGTGGATCATCAGATTGCCCCATCCATGCGCGTGTGGATACATGGTAAAAAAGGCCCAGTGAAAGCAGTGTTTGGATGGCCTGCAATTCATACAAGATTAAGTAACCCAGAACAAAAAGAGCCACAACCTAAAGTAGACAACTTAACCTTAGACTGCGGTGTTAGATCTAAAAAAGAAGTAGAAGCATTAGGTATTCATATTGGAGCGGTGGTTACTTATCAAGAAGGTATTGATGAATTAGCCAACGATTTTATTATTGGCCGTGCTTTTGATAACAGAGTGGGTGGATTTATGATTGCAGAAGTAGCCCGCTTATTAAAAGAAAATAAAAAGAAACTTCCATTTGGATTGTATATAGTAAATGCTGTGCAAGAAGAAATTGGACTACGTGGAGCTGAAATGATTGCCCGTCGCATTAAACCCAATATTGCTATTATAACAGACGTTACCCACGATACGCATACGCCTATGATTAACAAAGCCATTGAAGGAGATATACAATGCGGTAAAGGGCCTTCCTTAGCCTACGCCCCTGCAATTCATAATAAATTATTAGCCATTGTTGAAAACACTGCTAAAGCGAAAAAGATTCCTGTACAATTTAGAACCTTAAGCAGAAGCACTGGAACGGATACCGATAGCTTTGCTTATGCAAACGATGGCTGCCCTTCCGTTTTAATTTCAATGCCTTTAAGATACATGCACACTACAGTTGAGATGATTCATAAAAAAGACGTCGTAGACACTATTCAACTCATGTATGAAACCTTATTAGTTTTAACACCTAAGACAAATTTAAGCTACCTATAATGTCTGCTACCCATTTAAATATTGCTATCATTGATATGTATGATGGAAATACAAATGTGGGTATGGATTGTATTCATTTACTCTTAGCCCATTGGAGCCAAGATAGAAATGCAAGCATTGAGCATCAAATTTTTAAACTAAGAGATTGTTGTGAGATTCCGCATGATGGATTCGACGCCTATATTTCTACAGGAGGTCCAGGCTCTCCAGTGGATTCTAAAGGCGAGCCCTGGGATAATTTATATACGGAATGGCTTGATCAAATGTTTGCATTAAAAAAGCCAGTGTTTTTAATATGTCATAGTTTTCAAATTGCCTGTAGACATTTTAACTTGGGAAAAATAACACTTAGAAAATCAAGACAAGTGGGCATACTGCCAGTGCATCCCATTCAGTACAATGATTTATTTGAAGGCTTAGAAGACCCTTTCTATACTTTAGAAAGCAGGTTGTATCAAATTACGGAGCCTAACGACGAACTTATTAATAGTATGGGGGCCCGCATCACTGCACTTGAAAAAATTAGACCTCAAGTACCCCTAGAGCGCGCCATTATGGGTATTCAATTTAACGAACATATGGCAGGTGTGCAATTTCATCCAGAAGGTGAATACCATATTTTATTAGATTATTTCAAAGAAGAAAAAATTAAGAACGCTATTTTAGAAGAATTTGGAATAGAGAAATGGGATAGAATGATTGAACACTTAAATGACCCTGCAAAAATTAAGTCCACCTTTCACGCCATCATTCCTAATTTTTTAGACAAGGCTTTAAAAGCAAAATCATAAATTAAACATATGATTGCTTCTATAAGACAAAAATT
>CAITGN010000283.1:0-2574 GCA_903891965.1 uncultured Bacteroidota bacterium | reverse complement strand
GATGTAACTAAGTATGGCAAAAATGAATCGGTGGGTTTATTAGTCAATGCAAGTAGGGCTATTATTTTTGCAAGTGCTGAAAATGATTTTGCTGAAAAAGCAAATAGGGCTGCAGCCGCCTATGCTAACGAAATGAAAGGACTACTTTAAAAGACCTAGTTTAATAATTGTACATTTTCTCCTTCCGTCTTTGCAATAAATATAGTGGCAGCACTGTTGCCAATAATATTGGTTATAGCCCTGGCCTCACTCATAAATTTATCGATACCTAATAAAAACGCAAGTCCTTCAATAGGAATTTTTTGCAAGGTAGCTAGGGTAGAAGCAAGTACAATAAAGCCACTTCCTGTAACACCCGCAGCTCCTTTAGAAGTGAGCATTAATATAAAAATCATAGTGACAAGTTCTGCAGTGCTTAATTGTACATTATACAATTGTGCAATAAATATAACGGCCATGGATAAATAAATGGATGTGCCATCTAAATTAAATGAATAACCAGTGGGCACTACTAAACCCACCACAGATTTTGAGCAACCCATTTTTTCCAATTTATTCATAAGCGAGGGCATCGCTGGTTCTGAAGAAGAAGTCGCAAATACAATTAATAATTCTTCTTTGATATTTTTAATAAGTTGCCAAATGGATAAATTATAATATTTCAATAAAAGGCCAAGGATCAGAAAAATAAATAGGGCCATGGTTAAATACATGGTGCCCATTAATTTACCTAGTGGAATTAAACTTGCTAAACCATACTTACCTACCGCAAAAGCCATTCCTCCAAATGCTGCAATAGGGGCTAAATACATCACATATTTTAAGCCAATAAAAACATAATGCGTTACCCTGCCCAAAGCATGAATGTATTTTTCTTTTTTGTTTAAGAAATTTAAAATTAATCCTACTATAATGGCTAACACTAATATTTGTAAATTGGCATTGCTTTTTATAATACTCCAAATATGAAAATTTGGAGAAGCTGTATATTTTGAAGGGTCTTGCATTTGTATGCCTTCTTTACTAATGCTACCAGGTTTTAACCAAAGAGCTACAATAACACCAATCGCTAATGAAAGGGTACTTACAATTTCAAAATACACCAAGGATTTTAATCCAATACGTCCCACTTTTTTTAAATCCCCCATGCTGGAAATTCCTAAGGTGACTGTTAAAAAAATTATGGGAAAAGTGAATATTTTAATAATGCTAATAAAGTATTTAGAAAGGGGCTCAAGGCGAAGGGCAAAGCTTGGCATATAAATACCTACTAATACGCCTGTTATGATGGCTATTAAAACATAAAAACTTAAATGGGTAATAATTTTTCGCATATTAATATTGTTATTGTAAATATACTTTTTTACTGCCGTTTGAGTTATCTTTGTGGGTGATTGTTTTAACGCTAAACTATTTTTTATGGCAGTAAGAACCGATTTATTTGAGTCTCCCGATTATTATCAATTAGATGAATTATTAAGTGAGGAACATTTAATGGTCAGAAAGGCTGTGAGAGACTATGTTAAAAAAGAAATTTCACCCATTATAGAAGACTATGCTCAGCGTGCAGAATTCCCTACTCAAATTATTAAACAATTAGGGGATATGGGTTGCTTTGGTCCAACAGTGCCTGCAGAATATGGCGGTGGAGGTTTGGACTATATTAGTTATGGTATTATGATGCAGGAATTAGAAAGAGGAGATAGTGGTGTAAGAAGTACAGCCAGTGTGCAAGGTTCTTTAGTTATGTTTCCTATATATGCTTATGGTAGTGAAGCGCAAAAGAAAAAATATTTACCTAAACTAGCTTCTGGAGAATGGTTAGGTTGCTTTGGATTAACCGAGCCCGATCATGGTTCTGATCCTTCTAGTATGCTTACCAATATAAAAGACGCGGGTGACCACTATATTTTGAATGGCGCTAAAATGTGGATTAGCAATTCCCCCTTTGCACAAGTAGCGGTGGTATGGGCTAAAAATGAAGCAGGTGAAATTGTAGGTGTGATTGTGGAAAGAGGCATGGAAGGTTTTTCAACACCTACCACTCATGGAAAATGGAGTTTACGTGCAAGTGCCACGGGAGAATTGGTTTTTGACAATGTGAAAGTACCTAAAGAGAATTTATTACCGAATGTTAAAGGACTAAAGGGGCCTTTAGGATGTTTAAGTAAAGCTAGATATGGTATTGCATGGGGTGCCCTTGGTGCTGCCATGGATTGTTATGATACCGCACTTCGTTATAGTAAAGAAAGAATGCAATTTGGAAAACCTATTGGCGCCTTTCAATTGCAACAGAAGAAATTAGCTGAAATGGTTACTGAAATTACCAAGGGCCAATTAATGGTTTGGCGTTTAGGTGTTTTAATGAATGAAGGACGCGCTACACCCGCACAAATAAGTATGGCTAAAAGAAATAGTTGTGAAATAGCTACTCAAATTACAAGAGATGCTAGACAAATGCTAGGCGGTATGGGTATTACAGGTGAGTACTCTGTTATGAGGCATATGATGAATTTAGAAAGTGTTATTACTTACGAAGGCACACATGATATTCATTTATTAATTACAGGAATG
>CAITGN010000282.1:0-7913 GCA_903891965.1 uncultured Bacteroidota bacterium | reverse complement strand
CTTCTGCAAAATCACTTCCTCTTCCCCATAATCTTCCATCGGAAGTTAACATATACCATGACTCACCTGCATCATCACTTCTATAAATGCCTCCTTTTTTGCCTGCATCAACAGTTGCGTACATTCTATTTGAATTACTAGGCGCAATGGTAAAACCAATTCTGCCTAAACCATCTTCGGTAGTAGTTGGAAAACCTTTCGTTATTTTTTTCCAAGTATTTCCTCCATCCATTGATTTATATAAACCACTTGCTTCTCCATCCCATGCACCATTTTCCCAGGGGCCTTGTCTTGCAGCCCAAATAGTGGCAAATACAATATTGGTATGATTTGGATCAATCAATACTTGCACAGCTCCTGTGTTTTCGTCTATATATAATACTTGTTCTAAAGTTTTACCACCATCCAAACTTCTATATACACCTCTTTCTTTATTAGGACCATAAGGATGTCCAAGTGCAGCTACAAAAATTCTATTTTCATTTTTTGGGTCAATACTAATGCCACCAATTTGTTGTGCATCATGCAATCCCATATTAGACCAAGTTTTTCCTGCATCACTTGATTTATATAAACCATTTCCAATAGATAAATCGGGGCGTTGAATACCTTCACCACTTCCTACATAAATAACATTTGAATTAGAAGGTGCTACGGCTACATCGCCCACTGAGCCTGTGTTTTCAGCATCAAAGATGGGTTTCCATGTATGACCATAGTCGGTGGTTTTCCATACACCACCATTATTCACACCAATATAAAATACATTGGGCTGATCTGCAACACCAGAAATACCTACAGTTCTTCCGGCTCTATGTGGGCCAATCATTCTATATTTTAAACCAGCTAGTTGTTCTGTACTTACTTGTGCATAAGTGGAACTTATAAATAGCCCAAAGATGAATAATTGTAAGAAGAAATAGCGCTTAGTTTTTAAACTAGAAAAAATGGATTTCATATATTTAATTTAGGTACTTAAATATACAAAATATTGGAATGGATTTCTATTTATTCCACCAATAAGTAAATTTCAATACAACTGCTCTATTTTTAACAAATACAGGCCCGATATAGTAGTTGTCGGTATACACTATAAATAAATCAGAGACGGGTTTATAGCGCCATTGAAATCTGGTATTAAAGTTTATATTTTTTGTTTGCTCATTATATTGGTAGAAGGCCGTAAAAAATAGTTTGTCTGTCATGGTGATATCTACTTTAGGACCAATTAAGAAGAAATTATTTTTACCCCAGGGTTGTGGAAGTTCTATATGATTATAGGTAGCAGCAACATCAAAGTTTACATAAGGCTGAATACGATAACCAATATCGCCCGTAATACTTAATAATTTACCATCGGCATAATAGCCTCCTTTACGAACAGTTAAGTAATAAGTAAATTTATGTTGAGGTGCTGAAATCCAATCAAAGCCAACAGTAGACCATTGATGTTTAGTGTGCGCTGCCAAGGTTTGCTTGCCTATTCTAGTGGGATCGAAGGCTGCCAATAATTCTACATAGTCGTTTTGAATAACAGAGGCAATAGTGCTCTTGTCTCTAAATGTAATTAGGTAATTAAATAGTTTTGTATTGTCTGTTAAATTGAAATTTGAATTATAATAATAAGTAGTGGTGAATTGAGGGCCATAGCTTAAGATATTTCCACTTTTAGGAAAGTACAAGCGGGTAATGCTTGGCATAAACTTGATATAATTATTTCTTGGAATATAGCCCACTTCTGCGTTGTAATTATTTCCCACAATTTCATGTTGCCATGAAACAATCCAATTTCTATTACTGTATTGTAAATTACCTGCGTTTAAATAATCGTTTCCAGATTTATTAGGCGTAAATGATTTTATTAAAATAGTTTTTCCTGTCCAAGGATTATTTTTTGGTGCTAAATTATATTCAAAACCAAAGTTTCTATTATAAGGATTACCCACTGCTGCAGCGGTGGTGGTTTGAGATGGATAATCAAAAGCAGTTTTATCAATATAGAATAATTCAATACTCGATTTTTTAAATAATTTTCTTTGTAAAGCAATGACTGAAAAATTTTGTGCTAAGAGTCCTGTATTTTTATCTTCACTAGTTTTCATATCCATAATACCAATACGCCAGTTCTTATCAAGTCTACCACTCATTCTAGCACCATAATCAATGTTGGTATTTAAGCCAATTCTTCTAGAGAAAAACGGACGTACATTTTCAAAACCTAGATTGGAAAATAGATCTGCATTTTCTAAAAAGAATTGTCTTTTTTCTGGAAAAAATAATTCAAACCGACTTAGATTGCTTACTTGTCTATCTACTTCTACTTGAGAGAAATCTGGGTTCACTGTTAAATCTAAATTCAAAGAAGAAGACAAACTTATTTTTGCATCTAATCCATAAGCATTTCCATTAACTGATGCTTGATTAATTTTAGTACCATCACTTGTAGCAAATTCTTTTGAAACACTAGATTTAAAATAAGGGATTAGTGAAAAATTATTTTGATGTGCTGGAAGAGGTGCATCCCAAACTAGTGATCCAGTATAAGAAAGAGAAGCAGTGGGAAACTGTCTTGGAACCGGCGCCCAGCTTGACTTTTCTGTTGTTTTTAAATCGTTTCTACTAAAGTTCACACCCCATTCTTGAACACCTGTTTTATATCGAATGGATTTAAATGGAATGGCTGCCTCCCAAACATATTTTTCTGCGTCATTGTAAATAGCAGAGGTCCATTTATTATCCCAGTTTAAATCTACGCTACCTCCATCAAACATAGTACCATCCCATTGTGCACCCACAGCACTTGCACCAAAGGCAAATCCATTGGTTAAATCTCCATAGGTATCCAAGAATAAAATAAAATTATCATTCTTACCAAAGTTCCAATCTCTTTTCAAAGACTCTACCATATCCACGCCATCGCCCACTTTGGTGCAAATGGCAATAATGTATAAATTATTTTCATCGTAAGTCATTCTTACTTCAGTAGGCACTTTAGAAACACTGGTGTCCATAGGTAATACCATGGGAAATTTATCAACCGATTGCGCCTTTAACCAAGACTGCTCATTCATTAGGCCATCCACTTTAATAATGTCAGTTGCTTTATGAATATAATATTTAACGTTGGCGTTCTTTTTTTGTGCATTCGTTGTTTGAAAAACAAATAGTAGTAAAAATAAAAAGGGGAGTCGAAATAGTTTCAATGTGATCTGGTTTATAGTATGAATTGTTAAAGGCTAGCCTTATGATTGAAGCTTAAATTTAAAGTTTTTAGCTTATTAAAATGTAATATCTTTAATACCACTTATGTAAAACATTTAAAATTGTATACTATGTCAGTTAATAGAAGAAAGTTTTTAGCAGTATCGGCACTTACCGCAGGAAGTGTAGGAATGAGTAGTACTTTGTTTGGAAGAAAACTGAAAGAAACAGAGCCAGCAGAAGACTTGCCCGAAGCTATTCGTAGCCTAAGTCCTAAAGACAATGATATTGTACCTATAACGGTGGCGGAAAGAAAGTCAAGAATTGCCAAGGCACAGGAATTAATGGCAATAAATAAAATGGATGCCATTTTTTTAGAGGGCACCACATCTTGCTATTATTATACAGGCATGCGATGGGGTCAAAGTGAAAGAACTTTTGGCGTAGTGATTCCTGCCAAAGGCTCCTTAGTATATGTATGTCCAAAATTTGAAGAAGATAGAGCGAGAGAATTAATTTTACCAGCTTTTGGAGAAGAAGTTCGTTGTTGGGAAGAACATGAAAGCCCTTATGCAGTCATAGTAGGTATTGTAAAAGACAGAGGGGTTCAATATCGTAGTATTGGAATGGAAGAAAGGGTAAGATTTTTTATTGCCAATGGGGTAAAAAAAGAAGCCGCTGGTTTTGAAGTGGTAGATGCCACGCCTGTGACTGCTGGATGTAGAATGATTAAATCACCTGCTGAAATTGCCCTGATGCAAAAAGCAAGTGATATTACGATTGAAGCCTATAAAGCAGCTTTCACCACCATTGTTCCAGGTATGTCACAAACATTATTAAGTAATAATATTTCTGCAGCCTTTAGAAAATTAGGATTTAGTGGTGGCGCTTCTGTTCAAGTAGGCAAATATTCAGCGCTGCCTCATGGAAGTATTACACCTCAAACTATTAAAGAAGGAGATATTGTAATGATTGATGGAGGCACAAGTTGTGAAGGGTATGCTTCTGATATTACTAGAACCATTGTAGCAGGCAAACCTACACAAAGACAAATTGATGTTTGGAATTTGGAAAAGAAAGCACAAGACGCTGCCTTTGCTGCTATTCAAATTGGCGCGCCTTGCGAACAAGTAGATGCTGCTGCAAGAGCAGTGATTGAAAAAGGAGGCTTTAGCAGCAATTATAAATTACCTGGACTACCGCATAGAACAGGTCATGGCATTGGATTAGAAGGGCACGAGTGGACTAATTTTGTAAAAGGAAATACAACGCCTATTGCAGTAGGTATGTGTTTTAGCGATGAACCTACTATTTCTATTCCGGGAGAATTTGGAATTAGATTAGAAGACTGCCTTTATATTGCTTCGGATGGTGCAAAGTTTTTCTCGAAACAAAGTATTTCGATTGAACAACCATTTGGATAAATTATTTTAGTTGACTTTATTTAAAATAATATATGCACTGGGCGTTGCAGGCCGAGAGGGACTTGCTTGTGCAGTAGTTCCAGTCGCTGCGCTAATTATATTTTTTACACTAAAATAAAGTTCTATATAATCGTTGGCACCTAGGTCCACCAAATAATTTCCTGAAAGCAAATTTTTTATACCACTTCCAGAAATATTAAAATTCGTGTTTGTATTTATATAAGCCGATCCATTTCTTCTAATCCAAACACTTGCCTCATCTACTCCAAGATCTGGTTTTATAATTTGTATTGCATAGTGAACAGAATATATGCCTGCATGCAGCACATTAATTTTAGTGAGCTGCCCACTCGTATTGGGTTGAACACTTATATTACTCACTAAGCCCTCATAAGCAAATTTTATAGCAGTGGCACTAGATACAGCGCTGGCAGCTTGTTTGGCGGTATCATAAAAACTGCCATAATCATATACAGGCGACACCAAAGACATATTATTAATTCTATTAGATAGGCTAATGGTGTCTTTACTATTTAATTTTAAGTTAATACGGTTGCTTAAAGAAAGGGTATCTGCTTTTTTTAATTTATCATTAATAGCTGTTAGCGCTAAATTACTAATGGGCTTACTTGAATCGGGGGTATTATTTATTTTATCAATATTGTATAAAACTTTCACCTCTTTTAAATTATCTAGCCCTGTGCCACCTTGAGTGATGCCAATAATACCATTAATATTTTGAGCTCCCACATTATCGGCATAAAATGAAAAGGGCACATAGTTTATTTTTTGCGTGCCCATATAAATAAAAGATAAATCACCTACGGTATCTATTTCTATTTGTAAATATTTTTCTGCTTTTGACCAGTTAATATTTTCAAAGGGGCCTGCCGTTATAATTTTATTAGTTTCAGTAGCGCCTACCATGATGGTAAATAAACCAAGTACATTAGTGGTAATAGGCGTAATTTCTTGGTATTCACTTTTGCTTGAACTGGTATCGGCTTTAATAGATATTCTAACATTGATAGATTTATTAGCAAGTATATAGCCATTATTATCTCTAGCAATGCCTTGAAAGTTAATGCCCTTATTGGTTTGCGCGAATGTATAGTTTGTGATACTTCCTATTAAATAAGAACATAAAAAAATAAATAAATGAAATGCTTTCATTTTAGATTTTTATAATTTTAATTATTTTTATTTGACTGAATTTATTAGCCACAATATAATGAAGGGCAATAAAGTAAATGCCGGTATTTGCCGAAGCAAAAGATATTTGTTTTGAAAAATGGAGTCCAGAAAATGGGCCCTTTATATTTTGAATTTTATTTCCATAGTTATCCATTACAGATATACTAATAATATCCACGCCAGCTTGTTTACAAGAAAGTCCTACATAATGAATAACAGGGTTGGGCCCCCATACTAAATTAAAATCAAAGCTTGTAGGCGAATTGATTGCTGGGTTTAGCATTAAAGCTGGTTGTAAAAATCCTGTGGAGTAAATAATTTTATTTTTCAAATGCCAAGTTTGAGTGGCTATAGATTCGCCAAAACTCCAATCAAGCGTCCAATTATTTTTTACCTGATTTGTTTTGGATTCTATATTTATGTTTCCTCCAGCAGTATTTATAAGGGTGGGATCCAAGATTTGCGCTTGCGTAAAACAACTTACAAATAGAAGACAAAAAAGAAAATATATTTTTAACATCTAATTTTTAATAACCTTTGATTTGGCCCTCAAAACTATTTTAATAAAAAGGCTTTATGCTGTTTTGCCTACTTGAAAACCGGCTCAATTTTCAGCGCAAATAAGCATCCAAAAAACATAAAATAATCGAATGTATACATATAGGCAAAATATTGTAAATCAATCATTTAACTATAAATGCCTAGCCTCTAGACAAGACCTATAAAAAATCTTTCCCAGCACAGCCCTTTTTTTGTAACTTAAATACAAATTATTAATATGAATAAACATTTATTTTCAGTTAAAACATTTTTTGTACTCGCTATTGCATTATTTAGTTCTATGCAATTAATGGCACAAAAAAAGTATTCAGAAAAAGAGTTGGCTGCCATGAAGCAAAAACTTTTTACAAGTGTTGCGGGTCATGCAAAGGATGTACAAGTAATGGTAGATAAAGTTTTTAGCTTTGGTGAATTAGGATTTCAAGAATTTGAAACCTCAGCTTACCTTACTAGTGTGCTTGAAAAAAATGGTTTCGCTATTGAAAAAAATATTTCCAATGTACCTACTGCATGGATGGCTAAATGGGGAACAGGTTCTCCAGTGATTGCATTAGGTAGTGATATTGATTGTATTCCGAAAGCTTCACAAAAACCAGGTGTTGCGTATAAAGATCCCATTGTAGAAGGCGCTCCAGGTCATGGAGAAGGACATAACTCAGGACAGGCAGTTATTATTTATGCAGCTATTGCGATGAAAGAAATGATGGAGAAAGAACATATGCCAGGTACGATTGTAATTTGGCCTGGTGTTGCAGAGGAGTTAGTGGCTACTAAGGCTTGGTATGTAAGAGATGGTTATTTCAAAAATATTGACGCTTGTATATTTACGCACGTGAGCGGAAGTTTTGGTTCTAACTATGGAGACAATGGAGGTAATGGACTTGTAAGTGTGCGTTTTGATTTTAATGGAGAAGCTGCACATGCTGCCGGTGCACCATGGCGCGGAAGAAGTGCCTTAGATGGTGTTGAATTAATGGATATTGGTTGGAACTTTAAAAGAGAACATTTAAAACCAACGAACCGTTCTCATTATGTAGTAGTGGATGGTGGAGACCAACCTAATGTAGTACCTAGTAAGGCAAGTGTTTGGTATTATTTTAGAGAGCGTACTTATGAAGATATTAAAGCCAATTACGAATCGGGCATTAAAATTGCAGAGGGTGCTGCTATGATGTCTGGTACAACAGTGAGTCATCAAATTTTAGGAACTGCATGGCCAGGACATTTTAATAAACCATTAGCAGAAGCTATGTATGCCAATATTAAAAAAGTAGGTATGCCTGTTTGGGATGATAAGGATATGGAAATGGCAAGAGCGGTGCAAGCTTTAGTAGAAGCCCCTAAAAAAGATATGGAAGGCAATCCCATTAATGGATTAAAAACAACCATTGATACTATTAAAGGTTCTGTTCCTTTTTCTTGGGGTGGAGGATCGGATGATATTGCAGATATTTCTTGGAATGTACCCACTATCGTTTTGGGTTTTCCTGCAAATATTCCAGGCACCAAAGGACATCATTGGGCAGATGCCAT
>CAITGN010000281.1:0-2914 GCA_903891965.1 uncultured Bacteroidota bacterium | reverse complement strand
TCTGCTTGGCCACTAAGAGCAGGAGGATTAGCCACTTTTAATGAGAGACTAGCCAAGCAGTTTATACAGGAAGGTTTTGATACAAGCATTTATACCTTCTCATTACAATACCCCAACTTTTTATTTCCAGGTTCTACACAGTTATCCAAGGAACCCGCCCCCACTCATTTAAAAATTAAGGCCTGTATTAATTCTATCAACCCATTGAATTGGGTAAAAGTAGGTAATGAACTTAGAAAGTTAAAACCTGATTATATAGTAGTTCGTTTTTGGATGCCTTTTTTTGGCCCATGTTTAGGTACTATTTTGAAATTAGTGAATAGAAATAAATTCACTCAAATTATTTGCATAGCCGATAATGTAATACCCCATGAAAAAAGAATGGGTGATACTTTATTAACCAAGTATTTCTTTTCATATATTCATCGCTTTGTTACAATGAGTGAAAAGGTAAATCAGGACTTAAAAACTTTTACACAGAAACCTTCCATTAATATAGTGCACCCTATTTATGATAATTTTGGTGACATCATTTCTAAAGAAGAGGCGCGTAAGCATTTAGCCTTACCTGTGAATGAAAAAATAATATTATTCTTTGGCTTTATTCGTAAATATAAAGGCTTGGACTTATTATTGGAAGCCATGAATAATGCAAGTATTAGAGAGGCCAATATTAAATTATTAATTGCAGGTGAATTTTATGATAATAAAGAAGAGTATGAAATAATTATTGCAAAATATAATTTAGCCAACAGCTTATACTTAAGAACTCAATTTATTGACAATAGCGAGGTGAAATATTATTTATCTGCATCCGATTTTGTGATTCAACCCTATAAACATGCCACACAAAGTGGCGTTACACCACTGGCCTATCATTTTGAAAAGCCAATGCTAGTTACCAATGTGGGAGGCCTTGCAAATTTAGTGCCCCATATGGAAGTAGGTATTGTGACTGAACCCAATGCAGACTCAATTGCCGCAGGTATAATGAAGCTATACGAATTAGGAGAAACCCATTTTTTAAAGCATCTTTGTGAAGAGAAAAAGAAATTTAGTTGGGAGCATTTAACCACAGCTATCATTGAAAATAAATAGACTGAATATTAAAATTTTAGACTAAGAATAAGATTATTAAACTACTTTATTTGATTAAAAAATACAGATGAATTAATTATATGCAAACGAAAATTAACAGTATTATCAATGCTTCTATTCAAGTGAAGCAAGACATTATAGAAAAGGGAGAATTAGCCGTTACGCTTGAAAAAGTAATTGCTGTTATTACCCATGCCTTTCAAAATGGAAACAGTGTTTATTTTGCAGGTAATGGAGGAAGTGCAGCGGATGCACAACATTTAGCTGCTGAATTCTCTGGTCGTTTTTACAAAGACCGAAAAGCCTTGCCTTCTGAAGCCCTTCATTGCAATACTTCTTATTTAACAGCTGTGGCCAACGATTATAGTTATGATGTTATTTATTCAAGACTACTAGAAGGATTAGCAAAACCAGGCGATGTATTAGTAGGTTTCAGTACTTCTGGTAATTCAGGTAATATTGTAAAAGCCTTTGAAAAATCTAAAGAATTAAAAGTGGTAACAGTTGGTTTTACTGGTGCTGAAGGGGGTAAAATGAAAGAACTAAGTGATTATTTAATTAATGTCCCCTCAACCGATACCCCTCGCATACAAGAAAGTCATATTTTACTAGGTCATATCATATGTGAATTAGTAGAGAAAAACATATTCGGATAATTACATTACATGTTTGACCTTAACGCCATAGACAATAGCTGGACTTTATTTTTAGATAGAGATGGTGTTATTAATTTCGAAAGAAATAATGACTATGTGAAGTCTTGGGAGGAATTTAAGTTTTATGATGAAAGTATCAAGGCACTACCCCTTTTAGCTGCAAGATTTACAACCATTGTTATTACTACCAATCAGAAAGGTGTGGGCAAAGGTATTATGACGGAAGATTCCTTACAAAACATTCACCATAATATGGTGAGTGAAATTGTAAAACTGGGTGGAAGAATAGATCATATATTTTATTGCACCGATTTAGATAACGAGTCTATTAATAGAAAACCACAACCTGGTATGGCATTACAAGCCAAGGAGAAATTTCCAAGTATTGATTTTACAAAATCTATAATAGTGGGTAATAGAACTAGCGATATGGAATTTGGAAGAAATGCAGGACTGCATACAGTGTTTTTAGCCACTACGCATCCTGAAACCGCTTATCCGAACCCTTTAATTGATTACAGATTCAATCACATACTAGAATTTGCAAATGCCATTCAATAAAAAAGCACCTAGTATTCACTAAGCGCTTTAATAATTTTTCAAAGTATTTTTATTTAACTGTACTAGTCTAATTTAAGTACGGCTAAGAAAGCCTCTTGTGGAATTTCCACATTACCTATTTGACGCATTCTTTTCTTACCTTCTTTTTGCTTCTCTAATAATTTACGCTTACGGCTAATATCACCACCATAACATTTAGCGGTTACATCCTTACGCATGGCAGATATATTTTCTCTAGCTACTACTTTAGCACCAATGGCAGCTTGAATAGCAATTTGGAATTGTTGTTTGGTTAATAGTTCTTTTAATTTTTCACAAAGTCTACGACCAAAATCGGAAGCCTTGCCTCTATGTATTAAAGCACTTAAGGCATCAACTTTTTCTCCATTCAATAAAATATCCATCTTCACAATATCGGCGTCTCTAAAGCCTATTTGAGAATAGTCAAAAGAAGCATAGCCTCTTGTTTGACTTTTTAATTTATCATAAAAATCAAATACAATTTCTGTCATCGGCATTTCAAAGATTAATTCGACCCTAGTAGGTGTCAAATAACTTTGATTCATTAAAATTCCACGCTTACTTAAACAAAGGGTAAT
>CAITGN010000280.1:0-3222 GCA_903891965.1 uncultured Bacteroidota bacterium | reverse complement strand
TGGCAGAGCCGAATTTTGAAAATGTGGCTAAGATTAATAAACTATACGATGAGGGCTTGCATATTACTTATTGGACAGGCAGAGGAGAGAGCTCGAAGCGTGATTTAAGAGGCCTTACTTTAGAACAATTAAATAAATGGGGTTGTAAGTTTCACGATTTAATTACAGGCTATGACCCCAACGGAGGCCCTACTAAACCCAATTTTGATTTAGTGATAGATGATAAGGCTAAAAGAATTGAAGAGCTTTAGAATTATATGTTATCACAACTAGATACTAATTAATACTCTTGCAAGTTCAATTAAGCTTCTGCTTTAATAGCTTGCTTATTTTTTTTAGCGAAGGGTAGGTATAAAACCCAGAAATGTACTAAGGCCACTAATTCTAATACTAAAATATAATAAGGCCATTCTCCAATCACAAAAGGATTACTCACTTCTGGCTTCGCGGATAAATACATATAATTAGCACCCACCGAATAATTAATAATACTTACGCCAATAGCAACTAACTGCGTATAGCCTAATACCCATAACCAAGATTTTGGTCGGGGTACAAAGTTCAAATGAACAATCATATAAGTAATAACTAATAGCATACCACCATGGTCAATAAAGTAAGCATAAAAATTATATCCTTCCATGCCTACGGTAAATTCAGGTGTCAGTAAAGATTGTATACCACCCGCTAAGCCCCAGTAGTAAAGGCATTCAGCCAACCACTGTCTGTAGTTAATGAGTGTAATAATGCATAAAAAATAACTAATACTGCATAAATGAACAGGAAGGCTTTGTTGTAAGTTCCAATAGCCTGTTGCGTAATTGTAATAATTTTCTACAATATAATTGATGCCAAAAAATAAGGCAATAAAATTAGCGTAAGTCTTAGGTTGAATTTTTTTAAAATGAAAGGGTACTCTTACTACAATGGTAATAATTAGAATTACCATCACAATACACTGCCACCAAAACAGGGAGAAGGGTTCAATAAAAGCTGCTGGATGAATTTTACCTATTAAATTCATTATAAAATTATAAGTTGCGAATCCAAATATTTCTATAGCTAATTGGATTACCATCATCGCCATGATCTTGTAACATTAATGGTAATTTAGAAGCATGTTTTTCATATTTAGGTTTGATTACCCAATCGGTTGGCCCTAAAATAGTTACATTGTTTTGTATAAGCACACCATTATGAATAACAGTTACACGCGCAGGGCTTTCTAAATCGCCATTCTCTTTAAACTGCGGTGCTGTAAAAATTATATCATAAGACTGCCATTCACCTGGTTTGCGACTTGCATTCACTAAAGGCACATGTTGCTTATACACTGCCCCCGCTTGTCCATTAGAATAAGTTGGATTATTATAAGAATCTAAAACTTGAATTTCATATTTACCCATTATATATACACCACTATTCCCTCGGCCTTGCCCACTGCTTTTTACTTCAGAAGGCTCTCTAAATTCAAGATGTAATTGACAGTTTCCAAAAGCTTCCTTGGTAATTAAATCACCCGCACCTTTAATATCGGTTACTGCACCATCTGCATCTATTTTCCAGCCTGCAGCACTACCATCTCTTTTTTGAAAAGCGCCTAGGCCATGACCATTATATAATATAGTAGCGTCGGAAGGAGCGTCGGCATTATTTACACCGGGTGTTACTACCGGTACATTTACCCATACTTCCATTGTGGCTGCAAGGCTATCTCTACTTGACATTTTTTGAGCCATTACAAATTGGGTGCTAGCTAATAGGCAAGTTAACAGAAGTAATTGTTTTTTCATATACAGGTTTTAAAGTAAGCAATCGTTACTATGAATATAATAAAAAAAACATTCTTATTGGGAACAAATGGTATGAAATGACTAGAAATTCTAGGTTAAATCTTATTGCCGGCATTACCTTTAATAAGGCCGCGACAATTAGCAGAACCACAATTACAATTAAAAGGTTCCATGGTTTCATCTAAAAAGGATCCATAATCCAAGGTAAGCTCTTCTCCTTTTTTAACCGCTCTATTTATAACTACATTTAAGCCCTTATAGCTGCAGTTAGCATCGCAGTGGTGGTTTTGAGGAGACCACTCTTCGGGTTGTAAGTCCCATAATATATATACATCCTTACTAATAGGATAGGCATATCTTCTAAAATTTAATTTCTCACGCTCATCCCAATTTTCATCTACAAATTTTTTGGTAACAATACGTTGTGATTTTTCTTCCCCTTGAAATAGAATAGTGCCTTTAGGTAAATCCCATTTGGCGTACATGCCATATCCGGAAATAGCATTGCCTTTAATTTTAAATACTTTTTCTTTTCTTCTATAGCGCGCCATGCCTTCAATAATAATTCTTTCTAAGAAGCCACGCTGTCCTGCACCATCGTGTAGTAAAATATAATCGGCAGAGCCTTCATAACCTTGTGCATAAAAAACAGAACAGGTAAAATTAATTTCAAGAAAAAATATTTCTCCTTTCTCATTCATTCTAAAATCCATTCTTCCATAACCCACACCATTGAAAGACATGAATACTTGTTCTGCAATATTTTTTAATTTAGTCGCTAGGGCAGTATCCGATACAGGAATATTGGCAGTGGGATGTAATTCAGAAGTTTTTAAGGCATAGGTTTTAAAACTAAAGCCTTCAGGGAAAATATATTCAACCGGTACAAAGCTGGTACAAGTTTTACCATCTGCATTCGCGCAAACTAAAACTGTAAATTCACGGCCATCAATATACTGCTCTACCAAGGCAGCACCAAATTCTGCTAATATACTTTTTACCTTAGTGATTAAATCAGTAGTATTATTTGCTTTAGAAGCGTTGTCTACACCTAGGCTATCGCCGGCTTTGGCAGGTTTTACAAATAAAGGAAATTGCAAATTGCCTGGAAGTTGCGCTATATCTTCTTCCGATTCTATATGAATATGGGCAGGTGTTTTCACATCTTCACAGAAAGCCAAATACTTCATAATAGTTTTTGGCGGGTCATATAAGTTGGTACTAGGTCCAGTATAAGGCAGTCCTAATAAATCCAAACTCATAATAACATCAATGGAAGGCACAGTCCATTCTAAATAGCCTTCACATAAATTAATATAGATATCGTAATTTTTATCTTTGAGTTCTTTTAATTGTTGATAAGTAGTAAGCTTATTTAAAAAAACATGATCAAAATGCGCTTCTGGCATAATGCTAGAGAGGTCTCTTT
>CAITGN010000279.1:0-9532 GCA_903891965.1 uncultured Bacteroidota bacterium | reverse complement strand
CATTCCTTAACTTATATTGAATCAAAGGGAGAAACCTTATATTTTAAACAAATTGCTTCAAGTGGGAAGATAGTTGATGAGTTTAAGTTAACAAAGAAAGTTTCCTTTTAGGCTCTAAAAGAACTGTTTAACTATTTATTATTAACTTTATAGTAATCAAATAAATAGCTAACCTCTTTTTAGAATGAAAATTTTTAATATTATTTTTTGTATCGTTTTTATTTTATTTGCTATAGTTCAATATAACGACCCCGATCCTTATTTATGGATACCTATTTATTTGTATCCCGCTTTGCTTTGTTATTTAAATTTTGCTGAAAAGCCTTTCCCTAAAATGGCCTATTGGGCTGGTTTTTTAATTTTTGGTGCTTATGCCATATATAAAATGTTTGACACCAATGGTATTATTGATTGGATTCAATTTCATAATGCTTCCAATATTGCAAGCACTATGAAAGCAGAAAAACCTTGGATAGAAGAGTCAAGAGAATTTTTCGGCTTAGTTATTATACTTATTGTACTTGGCATAAATTATTTCAAAACAAATAAGATAAAGCCTTCTCGAAATTAAATTAGTTTATCACACACCTTTTTTTACTATGCGCATCAATAAATTTCAATCCCTTAAGTTTAGCAAAGTCCTGGCTATACTTTTTTTCTTTATAACCATTTTCTCCCTAAAGGCTAAGGCGCAAGTATTTGATTCTTTATTAAGTATCTATGAAGAAGATTATGCTAATGAAAAAATTCATATACAATTTGATAGAACCATGTATAATACAGGAGAGACCATATTTTATAAGCTCTATGTTATGTCTGGATTAGAATGGCCTAGTACAAGCAAGAATGTATATGTTAATTGGTATGATAACAATGGTAATTTTATAAAACAAGCAGCCGCTCCTTTATTTCAATCATCGGCTAAAGGTAGTTTTGAAATTCCTGCCAACTATAAAGGCGATTTTTTAAAGGTTAAAGCCTTTACACGTTGGATGTTAAATGACGACAGCGTTTTTTTATACGAAAAAAATATTCCTATTAATAATGGAGTTATTTCTAAAGTAAAAAATAGTGCTACTCCCAAAACAAGAGTTGATGTTTTTCCAGAAGGAGGCACATTTGTAGAAGGGCTTATTAATAAGATGGCATTTAAGGCTACTAATAATTTGGGTACCCCTGTTTTTATTAAAGGCTTTTTAGTCAATGATAAAAACAAAGTGGTAGATACATTAAAAGTGCAACATGATGGTATGGGTGTGTTTAAATTAAGACCCAATGAAGGAGAGAAGTATCAATTAAATTGGACCGACGAGAATGGACAAAAAGGAACTACTCCTATTGCAGCTGCTAATAAAGAAGGGGTTATTTTAAAAATAAGTATGGACAATGAAAAGGCCTATGCGCAAGTAGAAAGAACTTTTGTAGTGCCTGCCAATTATAAGCATATGAGATTGTTGGTGCATCAGAATCAGCATTTAATTTACACAGTAGAATTTAAAGGAGAAGAGCGTCAAGTACAAAAAGTAGCCTTACCCATTGATGAACTGCTTACTGGTGTAGTGCAGTTTACTTTATTTACCAATGATTGGCTACCCATTGCTGAAAGAATTGTACTTGTGAATAATCGATTACATGAATACAATGCCAATTTAACTGTGGGCATTGCTAATTTAAATAAAAGAGGAAAGAATGTACTTGAAATAACAGTGAAAGACACAGCCTCCACAAATATGTCTATATCTATTACCGATGCCTCTATTGTGATGCCCGAGCAACAAACTATTTATTCCGACTTTCTTTTAAGTAATGATATTAGAGGGAAAGTGTATAATCCTGCTTATTATTTTTCAAGCGATGCAGATTCTGTAGCAGCACATTTAGATTTAGTGATGCTTACCAACGGATGGCGTAGGTTTGACTGGAGTAAAATTAAAGCAGGTATTTTACCTACCATAAAATATCCTAGAGAAACCGAGGTAATGAAACTTACAGGTAAATTATATGGGTCTGCTTTAAATAAAACATCTGAAACGCTGCTTTTAAATTTGATATTAAATGGAAAGGATAGTTCGAAGAAAATGTTGTTTGTGCCAGTAGCAAAAGATGGAAGTTTTCAAGATAAATCGGTGTTCTTCTATGATACTTCAAGAGTTTACTATTCAATAAATGGCAAATCAAAACAAGAAAATCAAACAGTCGTTCAATTTGAAAACGGCTTATTAAAACCGGTTACCAATAAATTACAACTTGATCAATCTACTTTTCAACCTTATACCACCGATAGTTTGGCTAGAGCTAAACTAAATTTATTTTTATTAGAACAAGAAAAACAAAGAAAATTATTAGCCTCTATGACTTTGTCAGAAGTAGTAGTAAGGGCCAGGGTGAAAACACCTGTTCAGTTATTAGAAGAAAGATATGCAACTGGGCTTTTTTCAGGTACTGATGGAGTTTCTTTTGATTTATCATCCGATGGGATAGCTATTGCAGCTGTAGATGTACTTACTTTTTTGCAAGCAAGAGTGCCGGGTTTAAGTATTTCAACAACGGGTTCACAATCCTCTGCCACATGGAGAGGGTCCAAAACCGATTTTTTTGTCAATGAATTTAGCATGCCTATTGAACAGGTACAAAATATAAATATTACAGAGATTGCTTTTATCAAAGCCATTAGACCTCCTTTCTTTGGGTCTTCCAATGGAGCAAGTGGTGGTAGTGGTGGAGCCATTGCTATTTATACCAAACGAGGCAGTGCGAATAGAGGAGGTAATATTAATAGTAAAGGCATGGAAAATGTGGTCTTGGGAGGGTATTCAGTATTTAAGGAGTTCTTTCATCCAGAGTATGATAAACCCACCGCTAGTTTTGAAGCAGATAATCGCACCACTTTATATTGGAACCCATTTGTACTCACAAATAAGAGAAGTCCAAGAGTGAGAATTGAATTTTACAATAATGACATTAGTAAAAAACTACAAATAGTATTAGAGGGCATGAATGCAAACGGAAGATTAACGCGTGTAGTCAAGTACATAGAATAGGCGTATATAGAATAAGCCTTTTCAAACTTTTTTAGACTTTTTATGTTATTCTTTATATTAACAATATTATTATGAAATTAGTATATCTTTTTACTGGTCTTGGTCTTGTTTTTATTGTATTTCAATCGTTTAGAAGCCTTTCGGCTGCTAAAATTGAAAACCAAAAGTACCGTGTGGTTAAAATCGAAGAAGGTTTTGAAATACGCTTTTACCCTAAAGCCACTTTTGCTACTATTCAGTCAAGCGGTACCAATTATAAGCAAGTGGCCAGTAGTGGCTTCAGAAAATTAGCAGGTTATATTTTTGGCGGCAATGACCAAAGTAAAAGTATTGCCATGACCGCTCCTGTTAGAATGGAGATGAGTGATAATGGTTCTGCAATGAGTTTTGTAATGCCTGAAAAATATGATGCATCTAATTTACCCAAACCAAAAGATGCAACTGTTCAAATTAAACAATCTGAAGAAAGCTATGAGGCAGTGATTGCTTTTGGGGGTTATGCCAATGATGAAAAAATTAAAGAGCATACCAATAAATTAGTAGCCCTTTTAAATAAGAAAAATATCAAAATTATCGGAGGCTTTAATTTCTTAGGCTATAATGCGCCTTATGAATTTTTTGGGCGTAAAAACGAAATTTCAATTCCTATTGAATGGAAGGAATAAATAAAGGAAGTAAATAATAAATAAAAATAGATAATAAATAATTTAGTTTTCAATGTCAACATTTTTAGTAGTAGGCGGTTCATCGGGTATTGGTTTAGAACTAACGAATCAATTAGCGGCAGCAGGTCATACAGTACATGCTACTTATAATACACATGCAATTGAAAATGCAGGTAATATTCATTACCATCCTTTAAATGTCTTGGATGAGAATATAAATGTAGATTTCTTGCCTGCCTCTATTGAAGGCATTGTGTATTGCCCAGGTGCTATTAGCTTAAGACCATTTAATAGAATATCTTCTGACGATTTTATAAAAGACTATACTTTACAAGTAGTAGGTGCTGTCAAAGTAATTCAAGCTGCACTACTAAAATTAAAAGAAAGTAAAAATGGTTCTATTGTTTTGTTTTCAACAGTAGCTGTTCAATTAGGTTTAAACTTTCATTCATTAGTAGCAAGTTCTAAAGGGGCTATTGAGGGTTTAACAAAGGCCTTGGCTGCTGAGCTAGCGCCCACCATTAGAGTAAACTGTATTGCACCTTCATTAACCAATACGCCTCTTGCGGCTAGTTTATTGAATTCAGATCAAAAAATAGAGGCCAATGCGCAAAGACATCCGCTTAAAAGAGTAGGAACACCTTTGGATATTGCCAATGCGGTAGAATTTTTATTAACCGATAAGTCTAGCTGGGTGACAGGTCAAATTTTAGCTATTGACGGAGGTATGAGTACTATTAAGTTATAGTAGTTAAGAAATCCTAATAGCTCAATAAAAAGGCCCCTATTACTAGAGGCCTTTTCTGTATTTTCAATACTTCAACTTAAACTAATTTTTTGAAGGTAGAATTAATGAATTCTCCATAAATGGTCAATTCTATTAATATTAGTAATCACGGTTGTATTATTAAAGTCATTATATTCTTTACTATTTTTTCTTATTTGTTGTCTTTCTGTAAAGTGTTTGTAAAAATCTAAAATACTATTATCTGGTACTAATATCATGTATGTATTTGTAGAATATCCATCAATAGCTTTCCAAGTAACGCTTAATAATTTAATACCTATTTTTAATTCAATTTCATGCAACTTTAACTGTTGTTTTTCATAAGCTTCTTGTTGATTAGCAGGTACTGTTTCTATAAAAATTTTTCTAAAATTATAGTTTTCTAATTTAAAATCAGCTGGTAAAAACTCTAATGCATTTACCCTAATCCAAGTTGATCTTCTAACAGATCCGTCTAAATTTGCCCAATTTTCATCTGCAATTGTTGGATACGCCTCTTTAAATTTATTATTATATGTACCTCTAATTGTAATAAATTTTCCAAAATTTTCATCCCCATCAACAAAAGAAAAATTATAAAGACTTCCTGTTTCAGATGTATGAACAGCTCTATTTCCCATAACACCTTCCCAAGTTTTTCTAGCAAATGCATCAGATACTGGGTAGTTTTTTCTAAAAATGTCCATATCTTTTACTTTAGACTCAGACAACAAGGCAAAACGTTTAGTAGCATCTTGTGCAATTGAACTTAAGCCTATAAATAGACTTAACAGTAAAATAACTTTTTTCATATAATTTTTTTTAATGAGTAAGTAAAGTAGACTATTACTTCCAAAAAGAAAGTTATTTTATTACTAATAGGCTAAATCCTTAAGGTTCAATAGACTAAGTTCTTTCATAACTGCTTTTCGGGGCATCTATACAGCTGTAAATAATTTTCAATGACAGTCTTAAATAGTAGAATTTGTATTAACTTAACTTGTAAATACAAGCTATATGGTGAATGCTATTTGGATTATTTTAGTACTATTTGCAATTTGGTTTATTTATGTTTTGGGAGCAGATATTATTAAGCATAAAAATAATTTAGAAAAAGTAAGTTGGGTCAAAACCGGTATCATTGGTTTTGTAGTTAATTTTTTTGATGTATTGGGTATTGGTGCATTTGCACCACAAACAGCCTTATTGAAATTCACGAAGCAAACGGCAGACAAGTTAATACCAGGCACCATGAATGTGGCCAATACATTACCCGTTTTAATTCAAGCCATTATTTTTATTCAAGTAGTAGAAGTGGAGCCTCTCACTTTAATTGTTATGTTTTTAACTGCCATGGGCGGGGCTATTTTAGGTGCCGATATTATTGGTAAACTTTCAGAAAGAAATATTAGGCTAACCATTAGTGTTGCTTTATTAATTACGGCTGGTTTTATGTTTGCTAATAAAATGCATTGGATACATGGAGAAGGAGTAGCCATTGGCATTCATGGTTGGAAGTTGGTAATTGCAGGCGTGGTTAATTTTATATTAGGTGCAATAATGACTGCCGGAGTTGGTTTGTATGCGCCTTGTATGGCTTTAGTTTACTTATTGGGCTTATCGCCGCAGGTAGCCTTTCCCATTATGATGGGTTCTTGTGCTTTTTTAATGCCGCCTGCATCTTATAAATTTATCAAATCGGGTGCCTACAATAAAAAGGCAGCATTGGGTATGGCTATTCCAAGTATATTGGCTGTGTTAATAGCCGCTTTCATTATAAAATCAATGCCATTGGATACATTAAGATGGCTAGTGCTAATTATTATAGTATATACCTCTGTTTCAATGTTTTGGACAACCATAAAAAACAAATAAAACTTAAGTTTTATTTAGTAAATTTAATATCCTTAAACAAGCATTAGATGTCTAATTATCCGAGTATATTCAATGATGTGATTGGTCCAGTAATGAGGGGCCCTTCTAGCTCCCACTGTGCGGCCTCACTCCGTATTGCAAGAATTTGTCGCGATTTAATGGACGAGCAAATAAAAGACATTGTTATTGAATTTGACCCACATGGTTCTTTAGCTACTACACATAAAAGCCAGGGCTCTGATATGGGTTTGTTTGGAGGTTTTTTAGGTTGGGAGGCATTTGATGAGCGTTTGCCAGACTCTGAAAAACATTTAGCTACAGCGGGAATAAATTATACCATTACTATTTGCCCCTTAGAAGAAAAACATCCCAATACTTATAAGATTAGTTTGTCTAATGAAAAAGAAACTAAAATATTAATTGCTATTTCTACAGGGGGTGGCATGATTGAAGTTATAAATATTGATGGCAATAAAGTTTCAATGGCGGGTGATTATTATGAAACATTAATTTATTGCACAGAGGCAGATAAAATTATTCAGTATTTAAAATCAACTATCACTTATGATGAAATTATTTTTCATAAAGGAACTAATTCTTTTATAGAAATAAAATCACCAGCCCCTATTTCCGAAACTATTTGTAAGGAGATTATGCTCATGCATTCAGTGCAATCTATTAAATCTATCAAACCTGTGCTGCCTATTATGGCCCGAAAAGGAATGACTGTTCCATTCATTTCTTGTAATGAAATGATGGCTTATAATAAAAATAAAAACAAAGCGCTTTGGGAATTAGCAGTAGACTATGAAAGTATACGAGGCAATATTAGCCCTGAAGAAGTATTGGAAAAGATGAAATCCATAATCCATATTATGGGCAAGGCCATTGAGACAGGCTTAAAGGGAACAGCCTATAAGGACCGTATTTTAGGAAGTCAATCCCCGCAGTTTAAAAAAAGTTACGATGCCAATGAATTAATAGGAGGTGATGTACTTAATACAACTATTATGTATGTATCTGCTATTATGGAAGTAAAAAGTTCCATGGGTGTAATTGTGGCTGCGCCCACGGCAGGCTCTTGCGGTGGTTTGCCGGGCGTTGTGTTTGGAACTGCACATTGTATTAATAATAATGAAGATGCTATTATAAAAGCCATGTTATCGGCTGGTCTTATAGGGGTGTTTATTGCTGCGCATGCTACATTTGCTGCAGAAGTGGGAGGCTGTATGGCTGAAACAGGTTCAGGAGGTGGAATGGCTGCAGCAGCGCTTGTAGAAATGAAGGGAGGAAGTTTGGAGCAATCTATTGCAGCAGCATCTTTAGCCTTACAAAATTCTTTAGGTATTATTTGCGATCCCATTGGCAATAGAGTGGAAGCACCTTGTCTTGGTAGAAATGTGATGGCAGCAACCAATGCTATTTCTTGTGCTAATATGGCCTTGTCTAATTATGAGCATCTTATTCCATTAGATGAAGTAATAGAGACAATGAAAGCAGTAGGCGATCAAATTCATCATACCTTACGTTGTACTAATTTAGGGGGATTGTCTATTACTAATACAGCTAAAAAAATAGAAGCTTTATTAGAAGAGAATCCGCCTGTTTTTTATAAAAGTTGTTAATTAAAAAAATCAAAATGAAAATCTTCTTAAGTCTAGTTTTATCTCTTTTTATTTTATCTACTACAAGTGGATATGCTCAAAATAATTATCCCAACACAAATAAAAAAGGCTGGAAAGCTTTATTTGGAAAAAATTTAGAAACTGCTCAATTTGATCCAGCTATTTGGAAAGATTCAAGTGGGGTCTTAACGGCATCCAGGGATTCAGCTATTTGGAGTAAAGACATGTATGATAATTTTATTTTGGATTTAGATTTTCAAACTGCAGACGGAACGAATAGTGGCGTAATAGTCCATGCCACAGATATAATAGAATGGATACCCCATTCAGTGGAAATACAAATTGCCGATGATTATTCTAAAGTTTGGAGCAAGGCCGACCCTAGTTGGCAATGTGGTGCCGTTTTTGGACATAAGCCTGCTACCAATAAAAGTTTAAAAAGACCAGGTGAGTGGAATCATTATACTATTACTTGTGTAGAAAAAAATATTAAGATTGAATTGAACGGCACATTAGTGAATGAATGTAATATGGACGATTTTACTTCTAGTAAAATAAATCCTGATGGCACTAAAATACCGGGTTGGTTGTATAATCCTATGTCTACATTGGGTTTACATGGTTATATTGGATTACAAGGAAAGCATGCAGGCGCGCCTATTTACTTTAAAAACATAATGATTAAAACACTTTAAATTTTTTTTATTTTTAAACTTTATATATAACTAAATAATATAATTATGAGTACTCCTGAAGAAAATTTTGCCAAACTAGGCTTGACTTTACCTCCAGCACCTAAACCATTAGGCGTGTATAAACCTTTATTAGTAGATGGAAATCATTGCTTAGTTTCTGGTCATGGTCCAGTGCAAGAAAGTGGTTCACTTATTATTGGAAGAGTGGGTGATAATCTTAGTATGGAGGAAGGAAAATTAGCAGCAAGACAAGTTGGACTTGCCATACTAGCTACCATTAAAGCCAATCTTGGTTCTTTGGATAAAGTGAAAAGAGTTATTAAAGTATTGGGTATGGTAAGTTGTACCAACGATTTTGAAAAGCATCCTTATATAATTAATGGTTGCAGTGAATTATTTGCTTCTATTTGGGGGCCAGATAATGGAGTAGGTGTAAGAAGTGCAGTAGGTATGGGTTCTCTTCCTGGAAATATTCCAGTAGAAATTGAGGCCATGTTTGAACTTAATTAATAAAAAATATTTTTATGCATTGGTACGAAATAGATTCAATAGATAAAATTGACTCTCCCTCTTTAATTGTATATGCTTCTAGGGCGAAAGAGAATATCAACAAACTCATTGAGATGGTGGGCGGCAATGTAGATCAATTGAGACCGCATGTGAAAACGAATAAAATTGCAGAAGTCTGTCAAATGATGATGGATAAAGGTATTCGTAATTATAAGTGTGCCACTATTGCTGAAGCAGAAATGTTAGGCATTTTAAAAACGCCTAATGTTTTAATTGCACATCAGTTAATGGGGCCTAAATTAAATAGGTTGGTTACACTTATTAAAACTTTTCCTGCTACAAAATTTTCTTGCTT
>CAITGN010000278.1:0-2599 GCA_903891965.1 uncultured Bacteroidota bacterium | reverse complement strand
TCCCATTCTTGAGGGGGGATTTGGTGTAAACTCCACCAAATCAATAAAATGCCTATGAAAAAGAAGAAGGCTATTTTAATGAATTTACTCATGGGTAATCTTGTTAAACAATTCTCTGCAATTTACGACCAATTGTCTACAAATGAAGGGGGGAGAGGGTATTTATTAGTCTTTTTTGTTGTTTCTTAAAGTCCTTACAATTACGTACCTTTGCACACTCAAACTTAGATTTGAGTTAAACCCAAAAGGAATGTCTGAAAAAAAACGAATCTTATATATCGCCACAGAAATGTCGCCCTATTTAGAGCTGACCGAGTTTGCTGAGGTAATTAATAAGCTCGCCATTAAAAGTAACGACAGTGGATTAGAAGTTCGTTGTATTATGCCTCGTTTTGGGGTGATCAACGAAAGAAGACATCGTTTACATGAAGTGGTTAGACTTTCAGGAATCAATGTTCAATTAGACGGAGACGACTATCCTCTACAAATTAAAGTGGCTTCTTTACCGAATGCCCGTTTACAAGTTTATTTTTTAGAGAACGAAGACTTTTTCAAGCGCAAGCAAATTTTTCATGATGAAACCGAAAAATGGTTTGATGACAATGCCTTAAGAACTATTTTCTTCTGTAGAGGTGCACTGGAAACGGTGAAAAAATTTGGATGGCCTCCAGATATTATTCATTGTAGTGGTTGGATGACTGGTTTAATTCCAGCCTATATCAAACATGCTTATAAGAAAGAACCTGTTTTCTCTAATGCTAAAGTAGTATTCACTATTGGTCAAAATACATTTGAGGAAAAGTTCAATAAAGATTTATTGACAAAGGCAATTATCAATACCAATATTAAAGACAAAGATTTAGAACCCTTCAAGGATTTAAATAATGCCGCTTTATTTAGAGGAGGTGCCACTTATGCCGATGCTATTACTTTTGGATCTGATATAATTGATAAAAAATTAGTATCAGAATTCTCAGCTGTAAAAGGAAAAAAAGTAGTTCCATTTAACGGGTGGGACTCCGATTTAACAGAGTATTTAGATTTATACAACGAACTTGCATCTAAGTAAAGACAAATTAAATTCATGGTATCAAATAATACAGTAAGAATATTTATTATATCTCTTTTTTCAACCCTACTATTATCGGCTTGTACAAGAATTGGCAGTTCGGAATTAGGGCTGGGTTTATTGCCTTCCATGGATGCTTATAATACAAAGGACACTGTATTAGATGTAATCACTGAAACATTAGATAGAACAGACTCAATGAGAGTCTACGCTTCAGATGATCATGTACTTGGTAATATCACCAACGATCCTGTTTTTGGAACCACCAATGCTTCTATGTATTTTCAAGTGAAGCCTAGTTTTTTTCCTTATTTCATCGCAGGCAATAAAGACAGTTTAATAGTAGACTCTGCAGTTTTGGTTTTATCTTATAAAGGATTTTATGGAGATACCACGAAGCCTGTAAAAATTCAATTAAAAAGAATTAGTCAAGCAACACCTTTGGACGCCTTTAAATTATATGCTTCTAACTATCCTGAATTATATAATTTTAAAACCGATCAAAATTTAGGAGAGACTACTGTCGATTTCGCTAGACTAGGAGATTCCTTGTATACGCGTTTCGAAGCTTCTAATAATACCATCAGAATTAAATTATCAAAAAGTTTTGCCACACAATTTTTAAAAGAGTTTGATTCAAATAATGCATATAGAAGTGACACTACTTTGCGTGCTTATTTCCCAGGGTTTGCTTTAACAGCAGATGAGTCTGCGAATAAAAATGTATTACTTAAAATTAATTTATTAGATACCAATACAAAATTGGCTCTATATTATAATACCAATTCAACTGCATTTGATTCTAAGGTTGCAAGAGACACAACAGTGGTAAATTTCAAGTTTAGTATTTATAGTAACGGAGATGTAAATTTTATTAAAAGAAATAGAGCAGGATCGGAGTCGGCCAACCACATTAATAAAGTAGCCAATGACTCATTGGTCTATGTGCAAACAAGTCCAGGTACCATGGTGAAAGTTAAAATTCCTGGTTTGAAAACATTTGCAAATAAAATTATACATAGAGCTGAATTAATTGCAGAGCAAGTGCCTGCATCTGCTGGGAAAGCTGGTAGTTTAGAATCTCAATTATTGCCACCTAGATATTTATTTTTAGGCGTTTACGATACGGCCACTCAATTATTTCGCAATGTACCTAACGATTTTCAAGGTACCACCAATGCAAGTTCTTTTACTCAATTTGGAGGCAAGCTTTCCTATAAGTCTATTGATGGCTATGATAATGTAGCTTCTTATAACTTTAATGTGAGTAGGTATGTACAAGGGGTTATCTCTAGAACCGACTCTTTATTTGATTTTAGAATCATTGCCCCAGTGAACGACTCTGTTAGTTTAGTGCCCCCTTATCCTTATAATAAACAAGCTCCTACACAGGACTATCTAACCACCGCTATTGGTAACCAAGCAGCTACAGGTCGTGTGGTTTTAGGAGGCGGAAAAAGAACTAAATTCAGAATGAGATTACATATCTATTACTCCGACTTATAGTTCGATTTATTGATTTTATTAATA
>CAITGN010000277.1:0-3111 GCA_903891965.1 uncultured Bacteroidota bacterium | reverse complement strand
GATTTAGTTATGAAAAATGGTCGTTTATATAATGGCAATACATTAGATGAAGTAAAAACAGGTAAACATAAATTAGACCGCTCTGAGTGGTTAGATAAAAAGCCTATTAAAAACACAAAGGTGGAAGATTAATGAATAATTAATGGTAAGTTTAAATACTAAAAAACAAGTTATATGAAAAACTCTAGAAGAAAATTTTTACAAAATGCATCACTTGCCATACTAGGTGCTAGTTTAAAGCCAAGTGCTTTATGGGCAAATACAAGTTTTGCTGCTAGTAAAAATTTAATTGGTGTTCAATTGTATTCAGTGCGTGCAGACATGTACAAAAAACCAATGGAAACTTTAACGGCTTTATCTAAAATGGGCATTGAATATGTTGAACATGCCAATTATATGAATAGAAAATTCTACGGATGGACTGCTACTGAATTTAAAAAAGTATTGAATGGCCTAGGCATGAAAATGCCTAGCGGACATACCGTTATGGGCACAAATCATTGGGATAAGTCTAAAAATGATTTTACCGATGCTTGGAAGCTTACGGTAGAAGATGCTGCTATCGTAGGGCAAGAGTATGTTATTAGTCCTTCCATGGATGATAAATTAAGAAGCACTTATGATGGATTAATGCAACAAATGGACGCATTCAATAAGTCGGGTGAATTGTGTAAAGCAAGTGGTATGAAATTTGGATACCATAATCACGATTTTGAATTTAAAGAAAAATTAAATGGTACATTAATGTATGATTTAATCCTACAACATACCGATCCTAAATTAGTAGTACACCAATTAGATTTTGGTAATATGTATGGTTCAGGCGGAAGAGCTGCTGAGTGGATTAATAAATACCCAGGTCGTTTCCAATCATTACATATTAAAGATGAAATGAAAGCTGAAAAAGGAAAAGGTGAAATGAATGATGGTTATGAAAGCACCATTTTAGGCGATGGTGTGGTAGATCCTAAATCTATTGCATTACTTGCTAAAAAAATTGGAGGTGCGCACCATTATATCATTGAACAAGAATCTTATCAAGGCAAGTCTCCATTAGATTGCGTAAAAATTGATTTAGAAAGAATAAAAACATGGGGTATCTAAACTACCTCCTTGTACAAAAAGCACAAACCCTAAAAGTTTGTGCTTTTTTTTGCTTAAATTGAATTCAATATATCAATTAGATTTTATGAAAAATACGCATTATATAAAAAGTACAGCGCCTACAAAAAATACCAACAGTAAAATGAGTCTCCTCCCTTACATCTGTTGTATAGTCATAGTATTGACTAGCTCTTTAATAAGCAAGGCACAAAAATATAGTGCTGCCGAAATAGCTAGATGGGAAAAACATGCTAAACAAGTTAATATCATAAGAGACGAATGGGGTATTGCACATGTATATGGCAAAACCGATGCCGATGCAGTATTTGGTTTAATGTATGCACAAAGTGAAGAGAATGTGGGTCAAATAGAATTGAACTATTTAGAAATGTTAGGCCGCACTGCGGAGGTGAAAGGACCTTCTGCCATTTATGAAGACTTAATGATGCGCCTTATTCAAGATAGTCTAGCTGCTATTCAAGACTATAATAAAAGTCCTATTTGGTTTAAGGAATTGTTACAAGCCCATGCCGATGGATTGAATTATTATTTATACAAACATCCTGAAGTACAACAAAAAGCCATTACATATTATAAACCCTGGTATCATTTAATGTGGACAGACGGAAGCGTTTCTCCCACTAGAACTGGTGGTATTAAAACAGAACAGGTGGCTTCTTTTTATGGACAAATGCCAGGTGCTGAAAAATTCGTGGTAAATAATACCGAGGAGCCTTATGCATTAGAAGAAAAAATACAAAAAGGATCTAATGGATTTGCAATTGCACCTAAGCATAGTAAAAATGGTAATGCTTTATTATATATTAACCCGCATGTGCCATTTTATTTTAGATCTGAAATACATATGGTAAGCGAGCAAGGCTTAAATGTGTATGGTGCTGTTACTTGGGGTCAAATGTTTATTTACCAAGGCTTCAATGAACGCTTAGGTTTTATGCATACAAGTAGCTACGCCGATGTAGCCGATGTCTATGAAGAAAAAGTAACTAGAAATAAAACAGGCTGGGTTTCAAATTATGAACAAAGTCTTCAGCCCATTATAGAAAGAAATATTCCTATTCAATATTTGGAAGAGGGTCAAATAAAAACAAAATCATTTACAACTTATCGCACATTACACGGACCCGTAATGGGATCTAAAAATGGTAAGTGGTTAAGTTTACAAGAAAATAATCGTTCCTTAAATGCATTAATGGAATGTTGGACAAGAACCAAGGCCACTAATTTGAAAGAATATGAAAAGGCCTTATCTCTTTTAGGTAATAATAGTAATAACACTGTCTATGCCGATGCCGATGGCTCTATTGCTTACTGGCATGGTAATTTCATGCCCAAAAGAAATAAGGACTATGATTTTAGTATGCCCGTTGATGGCTCTATCAAAGCCACAAATTGGTTAGGTGTGCATGCACTTAATGAAATAGTGCAAAGTATTAACCCCATTAATGGTTGGTTACAAAATTGTAATGCCACTCCTTTCACAGTAGCTGGAGCATATAGTCCAAAAGAAAAAGACTATCCTCATTATATGGCACCCGATGGCGAGAATGGACGCGGTATTAACGCAGTTAACTTACTTAGTAAAATAGATAAAATATCCTTAGATGAATTAATTCAATTAGGATATAATAAACACTTATCTGCTTTTGATATTTTACTGCCTTCTTTTATGGCGTATACGAATACCATTACTTTAAATGAAAGAGAAAAAAAGGCAATTAATTATTTAGCTAATTGGAATGGTGATGCGGGCATTTCTTCTGTAGCCACTACTATTGCCATTGAATGGGCCAATAACTGGTCTAAAGAAATTCCTCCTGCCACCACAGAAGAAGCCACTACTCAAATTATAAAAAAATATGAGCAGATGGTTCAAGCTGTTTCTAATGAAAAAAAATTAGCCCTTTTAAATGCAGCATTAAATCAATTAGAAAAAACTTATGGTAATTGGGAAATTCAATGGGGCGATCTTAATAGATACCAAAG
>CAITGN010000276.1:0-2177 GCA_903891965.1 uncultured Bacteroidota bacterium | reverse complement strand
GTAAATACATATAATTTTTTTTAATGCGAATAGCAACCCCAAATAATGAAAAGAAAGCTAATTGCTATTCATAACAATGACTTTCTGTTTAAGTATTATACTATTTTCTATATAATATATTTAAACAAATGGGATTCAAAAGGTTTAACTTTGTAAGACATAATTCTCCCCTTTTCTGCATGGAAAACAAAGCCCCAATTAGTTCTAAGATTGACAATCGCTTTGAAGCTTTATTCAACTCTGCCTCCATGGCTATTATAGTGGTGGATAGCAAGGGTGTCATTAATATGGCGAACCCATTTGCGAATACCTTATTTGCTTATACAGAAGAACCCATGGTGGGTCAAATGCTAGAAGAACTTATTCCACAAAGACACCATGCTAAGCACGTAGGCCATAGAGATGGTTATATAGATAAGCCTAATGCAAGGTCCATGGGTGTGGGCATGACTTTGTCTGCTATGAAAAAAGACGGTACGGAATTCCCTGTTGAAATTAGTCTTGGACATTTTAAAACGGAAGAAGACCAGTATGCGATTGCCTTTATTGCAGATATTACTAAGCGAAAAATAAATGAAGAAAAGATTATTGCGCAGCAGCTAGAGATGGAAAAAGAAAAAGAGGTAAACGACTTAAAGTCAAGATTTGTTTCCATGGCCTCTCATGAATTTAGAACTCCTTTAAGCACTGTATTATCCTCTGTATCCTTACTTTCAAAGTACACTACTACTGAAGATCAATCAAAAAGAGATAAACATATAGACCGTATTAAATCTTCGGTTAAAACATTAACCGATATCTTGAATGAATTTTTATCATTAGGTAGAATTGAAGAAGGCAAAGTGGATATGAACCCAGAAATTTTTGACCTAGTTGAATTTATGAATGGAATGAATAATGAAATGTCTGTTTTATTAAAACCTGGGCAAAACTTTATATTCAATCACAAGGGGAATACGCAAACCTATACCGATACCAATTTATTAAAGCATATCATGATTAATTTGCTTTCTAATGCTATTAAATTTTCTCCAGAAAATGCAAATATTATTATTGATGCAGAAGTTACAGCCAGCCATACTAAAATTAGTATTACCGATAAAGGCATTGGTATCCCTATAAATGATCAAGTACATTTATTTGAACGCTTCTTCAGGGCTACCAATGTAACCAATATACAAGGCACAGGCTTAGGCCTTCATATTGTAGGCAGGTATGTTGAATTGTTAAATGGAACGATTCATTGCCATAGTGAATTTGAAAATGGTAGCAGCTTTATTATCAATTTACCCAGCTTCATAAAAAAAGACTTTGAATAAAACTACAGTTATGGAAAAAATACTACTTATTGAAGACAATGATGCATTAAGAGATAACACAGCTGAAATCTTAACATTAGCTGGCTACGAAGTCATCAGTGCAGAAAATGGTAAGATAGGTGTTGAAAAAGCCATGGCCAACCCTCCCGATTTAATTGTATGCGATATTATGATGCCCGTTTTAGATGGCTATGGCGTATACCAAATTATAAGTAAAAATGAAGCCTTACAACATATCCCCTTTATTTTCTTAAGTGCTAAAAGCGAAAGAAATGATTTAAGAAAAGGCATGGAAATGGGCGCCGATGATTATATCACAAAGCCATTTTCCGACTCCGAATTAATTAATGCTATTAGAGCCAGGATTGAAAAAATAAAAATTCAACAAAATGTAGGGGGTAGAGGCATTGAAGCCTGGTATCAAATTATTTCTGAGTTAGGGAATAAAGATGAAATGCATAAGGCCCTAGAAAATCATGATGTAATTGACTACAAGAAAAAGCAAGTTATCTATTCGGAAGGCCAGCATCCCAATAAACTCTATTATATAGAATCGGGCAAGGTTAAAGTATATAAAACTAGCGATAGTGGTAAAGAATTAATTATTGGTTTATTATCGGCTGGTGACTTTTTTGGACATATCCCATTAATTGAGAATACAATTTATGAGGAGTTTGCAGAAACTTTAGAAGAGTCATCTATTAGAGTTATTCCTAAAAAAGAATTTGAACACTTACTTACGCATAATCAAGAAGTAGCCTTAAAAGTAATTAAACTGCTTGCCAATAATATTGCAGAGAAAGAACAACAATTAGTAGCACTTGCTTATCATAGCTTGCGTAAAAGAGTAGCAGATGC
>CAITGN010000275.1:0-8796 GCA_903891965.1 uncultured Bacteroidota bacterium | reverse complement strand
TGGACCAATATTACACCTGAAGGAGTGAAAGGAACTTTAGTGAATGCGATTGAAGTTTCACCATTTGATAAAGCCACTGCCTACATTGCAGTGAATAAATATAAGTTTAACGATTTCACACCCCTTATATATAAGACCACTGATTACGGTAAAACTTGGATTAAAATTACAGAAGGCATTCCTTATGGAGCCTATGCGCGTGTGGTTAGAGAAGACAATGAAGTAAAAGACTTATTATATGCAGGAACAGAAACAGGATTTTATATTTCTTATAATGGAGGGAAGGCTTGGAAACAATTACAATTAAATTTACCTGTTACACCTATTACCGATTTAAAACTGCATCAAAATCATTTATTAGCTTCTACCCAAGGACGTGCTTTCTGGGTATTAGATGATTTAACAGCGCTTCGTAAAAATGCAGCAAGTATTAAAACGGAGACTGCCTTACTACCTGTAAAAAATGTAGTGCGTGTTGCAGGTTCAAGCCCTTTAGATAGACAGTTTGAAGAAGACGAAGAACCCATTGACATAAATACCACCGCAGTGAATCCAGCTACAGGTGCCGTTATTTATTATCATATCCAAAACAAGGATTCAGTAAAATCGGCTACCCTAGAAATTTTAGATGCCAATCAAAAATTGGTGCGTACTTATTATATGGAAAAGCCAAAAGCGAATACAAGTAATAATCAACTAGAGGCCGATCCAAAAATTGAAATTCGTTCAGGACTGAACCGATTTGTTTGGGATCTAAGAGAAAATAATTTACCAACTATTGAAAATGTAATTATTGAAGGAAGTATGGGAGGCAGGGCTGTTGTGCCTGGTAAATATGAAGTACGCTTAACCATTAATGGAAAAGCGGAAACAGCTGCATTTGAAGTATTGGCCGATCCTCGTTTAAACAATTCAGCTGCTGAATACACAGCACAAGATGCTTTATCTAAACTAGCTTCTGATGATATTGAAGCCATTCATGTATCGGTGGTACAAATGAGAAAAATTCAAGATCAATTAAATCAGTTTGTAACAAGAGCTGAAGGTGTTGCTACACTTGATTCATTAGCCGCTAAAGCAAAAGCCATTGTTAAAACTATTAAAGAATGGGAGGAGCAACTTATTCAACCTAAAGCACAAACCAATGACGATGTAATTAATTTTGTCAATAAATTAAGTGCCAATATTGTTTTTGTAAAAGGAGAAATTGAATCGGCTAATACGCCTTATGTGACGAAGGGACAACAAAAGCGTTATGAAGAATTACATGCTGAGTGGAAAAAGTATGAAGCACAAAAACAAGCTTTATTAGCTGGTGAAATTGCGGCCTTTAACGAAGCCTGTAGAAAGGCCAATTGGAATTTTGTAGGTTTTGAAAATTAAAATAATACTATGAGAAAAATTATACAAATAGCGGGACTGAGTTTTTTATTGAACACAGTGTTCGTATTTATGGCCAACGCACAAAATACAGGCCTTAGAAATATTGGACCCAACGATATTTATAGAATGTCCACTATTTCCAGTCCAAAGATTTCTCCAGAAGGTAATTGGGTTTTATACAGTGTCTCTAAAATAGATTCTGCCAAGGATAAATTTTCAAGCAAACTTTATATGGTAAGTGCAGATGGCAAAGAAACCGTTACGCTTACTGAACAAACCAAGGGTGCCTCTAATTATAATTGGAGTCCTGATGGGAAATACATTTCCTTTCTAGCAGCTGGTAAAGAAGAGGAAGAAGGCAGTCAATTATTTTTAATGGACAGACGCGGAGGAGAGCCCATTCAAGTAACGCATATTAAAGGAGAATTAGAGGCCTATCATTGGTTTAAAGATGGCAAACATTTAATTTTTACGATTAAAGATTTTAATTATGCAGATACAGCCAAATCTAAAAATAGAAAACCTTATGAAATAGATAGGTACCGCTTTAAGGCAGACTATGAAGGCTATTTAGATAATAGAAAAACACATTTATATAGTTTTGAACTAGCCACAAAAAAATTAGATACTCTTACCAAGGGTAATAATAATGAGTCGGATCTAAGTATAAGTAGTGATGGCAAAATGATAGCTTATGCAAGTAATGTAAGTGCAAGTCCAGATCAAAATGATAATACGAGTATTTTTTTATTAGCCCTAGGCGCTTCACAAAGCCCTATTAAGCTTACTATTTATAAAGGGTCGAACCGTTCCCCTAAATTTAGCCCTGATAATTTATCCATAGCTTATTTACAAGCAAGTTCTGAAGATGCTTATAACATGTATGATTTGCAACAATTAGCAGTCATAGATATTAAAACTAAAACTAGTAAAGTAATTACTAAAAACTTTGACCGTTCTATAGAGAATATTATTTGGGCGAATGATAGTAAATCTATTTATGCTTTGGTAGAAGATGATAGAGCGCAAAATATTATGCAAATAAATGCGAGTAGTGGGGAAGTAAAACCCTTTACGAGTGAGATGGCCGTATATAATGGCTTAGATATAAATACAAACGGAACCATGGTTGCTTTGTATAGCAATACAGCTACCCCTAATGAAATTTATATTGCGAGTAGTAATAATAATTTTCAAAAAATTACGCATTTGCAAGATGCCTTTTTAGCACCGCCTAAAAAACTAGTGGTAAAAGGTATTTCAGCTATCGCTTCTGATAAAAATAAAGTAAATGGTATTTTATATTTACCCGATTCAAATGCCAATAAACTACCTCTTATTTTATTTATTCATGGAGGTCCTGTGGCACAGGATGAATATTCATTTGATATGACACGTCAAATTTATGCAGCCGCAGGTTATGCAGTGGCTGCTGTGAATTATAGAGGAAGCAGTGGACGCGGTGCCAATTATACGAAAAGCATTTATGCCGATTGGGGTAATAAAGAAGTAAAAGATATTATAGGTATTACGAATGAGTTAATTAAAGAAGGCATAGCAGACTCGAGTAGATTAGCCATTGCAGGCTGGAGCTACGGAGGTATTTTAACGAATTATACTATTGCTACCGATACAAGGTTTAAAGCGGCAGTGAGTGGTGCGGGTAGTTCTTTAATGCTTTCTTTTTATGGAACCGATCAATACATTACTCAGTACGAACCTGAATTAGGCAAGCCTTGGAATAATTTAAAAAAATGGTTAGATGTTTCATATCCCTTCTTTAAAGTGAAAGAAATAAAAACACCTACTTTATTTATGGCAAGTCAGGCCGACTTCAATGTGCCTGTAGTAGGTGCAGAACAAATGTATCAAGCCTTTAAGTCGGAAGGTATTCCAACGCAGTTAATTATTTATCCGAATCAAAATCATGGTATTCGAGTGCCCTCTTATTTAGTGCATAGGTATAATAGTCATTTGAATTGGTTTAAAACTTATCTTAAATAAGAAATGAATAGTAATGGCTATTAATTTAGTGTAAATTGTAAGTATGAAAACAATTCGTTGGGGAATGATTGGTTGCGGCTCTGTAACAGAAGTCAAAAGCGGACCTGCTTTTAACAAAGCACCTCATTCGAAATTAATAGCTGTGATGCGCAGAGATGCAGAAAAAGTAAAACAGTATGCTGAAAGACATCAGGTTCCTTATTTTTTTACCGATGCGAATGATCTTATAAATCATCCAGAAGTGGATGCAATATACATTGCCACACCTCCTATATTTCACGAAGCCTATGCGATAGCGGCTATGCAAGCAGGCAAACCTGTGTATGTTGAAAAGCCTATGGGACTTGATGTTGCAGCTTGTGAGCGCATGAACGCTTATTCAAAAAAATCGAGTATTGCTTTAGTAATTGCACATTATAGAAGAGCGCTTCCTTTATTTGTTGAAGTAAAGCGTTTACTAGACGCTAAAACAATTGGAGACATTATTTCAGTTCGCATTGAAATGTTAAAATATGATAGTGGTCTTTTAGACCCTGTTGAGAATTGGAGAATTGATCCTAGTTTGTCAGGAGGCGGTTATTTTTATGATTTAGCGCCCCACCAATTAGACCTTGTATTTTATTTTTTCGGCAAAGCAAAATCCTATAAAGGAACTGCATATAATAAAGCCAATTTATATAATGCAGAAGACACTGTGACGGGCGAAATAGAATTTGAGAATGGTATTCTATTTAAAGGCAATTGGTGTTTCTGTGTTGACAAAGGAGAGGAGACCGATATTTTTGAAATTATAGGAACGAAAGGAAAAATTTCCTTTCCTGTTTTTGGACATACTATTACATTAACCACTGGGGAGAAAGAAGAACAAATACATTTCGACCCTCCAAAACATAATCAACAAAATTTTATTGAAAAAATAGTGGCTTATTTAAATGGAGTAGGCGAAAACCCTTGCTCTGCTGAAGATGCGTTGAAGTCCATGCGCGTGATGGAAGCCTTTGTGTATGGGAATAACGAATTGAAATAACGAATTGGAATAAAGAACTGTGATAGGAATTTATTTATAATAACAATAGTTTAATAATACTAATTAATATTGAATGATATGATAAGATATTGTTTGGCGCTAGATTTAAAAGATGAACCCAAATTAATTGCTGCTTATGAAGAGTATCATGCTTCTGTTTGGCCAGAAATAATTGCATCCATTAAAGAAGCCGGCATAAAGGCATTAGAAATTTATAGAGTAGCCAATAGATTATTTATGATTATTGAAGCTGACGATGATTTTTCTTTTGACAAGAAAGCGGCCTTGGATGCTAAAAATGAAATTGTGATGCAATGGGAAAAATTAATGTGGGAATACCAGCAAGCCTTGCCTACTGCTGGGCCCGGAGAGAAATGGGTACTTATGAATAAAATATTTAGCTTATCAAATTAGAAAAGAAGAACTGTTCTATAAAAATAATGATGGCCATTGCTAGAACAAAAAATCCAAATCCTTTTTTAAGTTTAGCCCCCTCCATTTTTTTATTTAAATAATTACCCGTTATAATTCCTGTTGTCGCTAATAAAATTATTATAGATAAAAAGTTCCAGTCAACAGAAGTATGTATTAAGTCTCCAGTAAAACCCACCAATGATTTTATACTTATAATAACTAATGAAGTAGCAATAGCCCTTTTCATCGGAAGCTTTGCAAGTAATACAAGTGCTGGTATAATTAGAAAGCCACCACCCGCACCTACAATACCTGTCAATGAGCCTTCACAAAAACCTACGAGCATTAAGCTAAAACCATAGACAGGCAAAACCCCCTCTTGCTCTTTTTTATTTTTTCCAAGTATCATAGATAAGGCAGCAATTAACATAAGTGTTGCAAAGAACAACATAATGAAATGACTTTTGGTAACCAAGATGGCTGGTCCATCATAGATGAGTTCTGGTATAGCGGGTAATAAAAATTTTCTGGAACTGAAAACGCCAATAATGGAGGGTATACCAAAAATAAAAATGGTTTTAAAATCAACCAATTTTTGTTTTAATCTAGAAATGACACCTGCAATACTACTTAGCCCCACAATAGCTAAAGAATAGGTGGTAGCCAGTAAAGGAGATACATGGAAAAAATACACCAATAAGGGTACGGTTAGAATAGAGCCCCCGCTTCCAATAAGGCCCAATGAAATGCCTATAAGTATTGACAGTAAATATCCAATGACCTCCATGTCTTTAATTTTAAGTAAAACTCCTAAAAAGGATTTACAATTTAGGTACCTTTTGTCACTTAACCGGAATTAATATTTTCTACACTAAATGTGATTTTTATCACTGTATTATCTAATTTTATGTAGCAACTTTGACTTCCAATAATAAAGAGATTTATGAAGATCGAACAAATATATACAGGCTGTTTAGCACAAGGGGCTTATTATATAATGAGCGAAGGTGAAGTGGCCATTATTGATCCACTAAGAGAAGTAGAACCTTATATTCAAAAAGCAGCCTTAGACAAAGCCAAAATAAAATATGTATTAGAGACCCACTTTCATGCCGACTTTGTTTCAGGACATTTAGACCTTGCAAAAAAAACGGGCGCTACTATTGTATACGGTCCAACAGCTGCACCTTCCTTTGATTTTCATAGTGCGAAAGATGGAGAAGAAATTAAATTGGGTAAGCTTAGAATTAAAGTATTGCATACACCAGGGCATACCATGGAAAGTACTTGTTATTTATTAATGAATGAAGCAGGTAAGCAAGTGGCTTTATTTAGTGGCGATACTTTATTTATAGGTGATGTAGGCCGTCCCGATTTAGCACAAAAAATAAAATCAGATTTAACGCAAGAAATTTTAGCAGGTTATTTATATGATTCTTTAAGAAAGAAAATAATGACTTTGTCGGATGACATTGTTATTTATCCTGCACATGGTGCGGGTAGTGCATGCGGAAAAAAAATGAGCAAAGAAACACAGGACACCTTACGCAATCAAAAGCAAACCAATTATGCATTAGCTGCCGACATGACTAAAGAAGAATTTATAAGCGCTGTGCTAGAAGGCTTAGTAGCCCCTCCAGGTTATTTTCCATTGAATGTAATGATGAATATTCAAGGCTATGATAGTATTGATAAAGTACTAGAGAGAGGGCAGCATGCAATGAGCCCTGCTGCTTTTGAAACAGCTGCGAATGAAACAGGCGCACTAATACTTGATACCAGAGATCCTCAAGTTTTTGCAAAAGGTTTTATTCCCAATTCTATCAATATTGGCATTGATGGAAGTTTTGCTCCTTGGGTGGGTGCCATGATTCCCGATATCAAACAAGAAATTTTACTAGTGGCAGATAAAGGAAGAGAGGCAGAAGTGATTACTAGACTTGCGCGTGTGGGTTATGATTATACGATTGGATTTTTAGAAAATGGATTTGAAGCCTGGGAAAAAGCGGGCAAAGAAATTGACCATATTATTTCTATGGATGCATTGGCATTGGCCGACTTAAAAGCCAAAGACAGTAAAATTAAAATACTAGATGTGCGTAAAGCATCCGAGTATAGTAGTGAACATATTGCAGGTGTGCAAAATGCGCCCTTAGATTTTATCAATGATAGTATGGCAGCTATTGATAAAAACCAAACTTATTATGTGCATTGCCAAGGCGGTTATAGGTCTATGATTTTTATTTCTATTTTAAAAGCGCGTGGCTTTGATCATTTAATTGACATTAAAGGCGGCTTCAAAGAATTAAAAGAATCGGGCAAGTTTAAAACTAGCGACTACTCCATACCCAAGACCCTTCTTTTATAAGTTTTTCATTCCTACTGAAACTTCCCTCTTTACTAATAACTTTCCACTTTACTAATAATTAAGGCTGCACTGCATTTTGCAAGGGTTTTTTCTTAATTTAAAGGATCATTGAGTCTTTTAAATCAATAGCTATGCAATATCATTTTCAAAAGCCCTCCTTCTTTTTTTCATTTGTTTTTACCACCTGCTTTATGTTTACTAGTAGCATTAAGGTACAAGCACAAGAAAAAAATACATTACAACTAAAAGGTTTAAAAGAAAAGGTAGAAGTACTAAGAGACCAGTGGGGAGTGAATCATATTTATGCAAACAATGAACATGATTTATTTTTTACACAAGGCTACTGTGCAGCAAAGGATAGATTGTTTCAATTTGAAATTTGGCGCAGACAAGCCACAGGCACTGTTGCAGAAATTTTAGGAGAAAGAGAATTGAAAAGAGATATAGGTACGCGCCTATTTAAATTTAGAGGAGATTTAAAAAAAGAATTACAACATTATCATCCACATGGGCAAGCCATTATTCAAGCCTACGTGGATGGCGTGAACGCTTATGTAACAGAGGTGAACGCTAAGCCAGCCCTGCTTCCTATTGAATTTAAAATTTTAAAAATTCGTCCTGCAAAATGGACAGCTGAAATTGTTATATCAAGACACCAAGGTTTACTTGGTAATATTACACAGGAATTAAATATTGGAAGAGCGGTGTCCACCGTGGGAGAGAAAAAAGTAAAAGAATTAATTTGGTTTCATCCTAAAGACCCCAATTTAAAATTAGACACTGCTATTAGAGGCGATTTATTAAAAGCCGATATTTTAGCTTTATACAATGCATATAGAACAGAAGTAGAATTTACAAAATCGGATATTCTGGAACATGATGAAGATGATGTTTCAGCTTTAGATGTTTTAAATAAACGAAAAGAGCTTGCCGATTTTTTACCCGAACAAGAAATGGAAGGCAGTAATAATTGGATAATTAGCGGTCGTAAAACGGCTAGTGGATTTCCTATGCTTGCCAACGACCCGCACCGAAAAATTGCAGTGCCTTCACTTCGTTATATAGTGCATTTGGTAGCACCAGGTTGGAATGTGGTAGGCGGCGGAGAGCCAGAGATACCAGGGGTTTCCATAGGACATAATGAATTCGGTGCCTGGGGTTTAACTATTTATGAAACCGATGGAGAAGACTTATATGTGTATAATATTAACCCCTTACATAAGAATGAATATTGGTACAAAGGGCAGTGGATAAAAATGAAAACCATTACTGAAAATATAAAAATAAAAAACGCAGCTAGTCAAATAGTTCAATTAAATTATACAGTACATGGTCCAGTTACTTTTATTGATTCTGTAAACAATAAAGCGTATGCAGTAAAATGTGCATGGATGGAAGCAGGCGGTGCTCCTTATTTGGCTTCCTTAAGAATTGATCAAGCAAATAGTTGGGAAAGTTTTAGAGAAGCCTGTGCGTATAGTCATATACCTGGTGAGAATATGATATGGGCTGATAAAAAAGGAAATATAGGTTGGCAGGCAGTGGGCATTATTCCTATTCGAAAAAATTTCAGCGGTTATGTTCCTATACCTGGTGATGG
>CAITGN010000274.1:0-3178 GCA_903891965.1 uncultured Bacteroidota bacterium | reverse complement strand
GTTTACTTACAGGTAGGCCCATTACATTATAAAAATCGCCTGTAATTTTTTTAATACCTACTACCCCAATCCATTCTTGAATGGCATAGCCCCCTGCTTTATCAAAGGGCTTATATTTATCTACATAGAATTCAATTTGATCAAGTGTTAAAGTATGAAATTCTACTAAGGTGGTTTCACTAAAACTAATTTCTTGGTCTTGATATAATAAAACTACCCCAGTTATTACTTTATGTATTTGACCAGACAAGGCTATCAAGGAGTCAACAGCCTCTTGTTTATTACTAGGCTTCCCTATTATTTTTTGATCCAATACCACCACGGTATCTGCAGCAATTATGCACGAATTTGCTAAGGCTGGTTTTGTGGAAAGAATCATTTCTTTCACGGCCAAGGCTTTATTTTTTGCAATAAACTCAGGCACTGCTTCGATAGCTAAACTAGTTGGATAAGATTCATCTATATCTGAAACAATAATTTGAAAAGGCAGCTCGGCCCATTCAAGTAATGTTTTTCTTCTAGGAGATTGCGAGGCTAGTATAAATGAAGGCATGAAATGAATCAATTATATGAAACTATTATATTAAAATAAAAAGTAGAAAAACAGAATAGATAAAATACCAGCCAGCATTGCAAATTTTAAATAAGCACTTAGCTTTTTAAAGTGGTTATGTGTAAAGGACTTAGGCAATTGAATTAATACAAGGCTTAAAGGAGTAATGATAAATACAAGGCAATATAAAACCGTATACCACCAACCAAAAGGAATCACATATAATTGTATAATAAGTAAAATAGCAATGACTACAAATGTCCAAACGGCTATATACACTTTAGTAGGCTTTAACCCCCAGGCAATGGGCATGGTATTACAACCATATTTCTGATCCCCTTCCATATCCTCCATATCTTTTAAGGCTTCTCTCACCAGGGTTAATATAAAAGCAAAAGCACTATATAATAAAGTAAGCTTTGCAAATTTTATGACGGCCCCATTACTAATTTCAGGATGAAAAATTTCTTGTACCGTAAACTTAGAAAAATAAACAATGGCAATAGACCAGGCTGTAAGAATGGCAATAATAACATTGCCCACTAAAAACTTCTTTTTAAAACTGGTACTATAAAACCATAATAAAAGTATGGCCAATAAATTGGTTATATGAATATGCCAATAGCTTGTAAAAGGAAATACAATGGTGGAGATATACATACCCAATACACTAAAAATAAGATGCCAGAAAATAACCATTCTTCTGCTTATATAAGAGCCCACTACTACCTTCTGCGGTTTGTTCACCTGATCAATATTGACATCAAAGTAATCGTTAATCATGTACCCTGCAGCAGCAATTAAAATATTACTAGTGAGCATAAAATAAAAACGAATATCTACCTCGCTGCCCGAAATAGGAAATAGTGGTTTGTAAATACAAAAATGCAATAAGCATTCTGCTAGTATAATGAATACCAAGTTGGGCCAACGCACCAATTTTAAAAAATGGATGAATAATTTCAAAACGATTATTTTAAATTCATTTAGACTGAATATGATCTTCTATATCCCAATGATCATTCAACTTTAATGTTTTTTCAATGACTTCTCTAGCACAGCCCTCTCCACCTTTAGCAATGGCCTTATAAGTGGCAATAGCTTTGATATCGATAGCAGCATCATTAGGGCAAGCTGCAATACTTGCTATTTGCATGGCTTCATAGTCGGGCATGTCATCGCCCATATATAAGATTTGATCTAAAGGAGTTGCATGTAAAATAGACAACTCTTCTAAAAGTACTTTTTTGTCGCTTACTTTCATAAACACCTGCATCACGCCTAATTTTTCTAATCGCTCTTTAACTTCATCGGAATGACCCCCTGAAATAATCCAAACCTTGTACCCTTTTTTAATAGCTAACTGAATCGCATAACCATCTTTAATATTCATGGTTCTAGCCATTAGTCCATTGGGCATCACCAATAAATTACCATTGGTTAACACACCATCTACATCAAATACAAAACAAGTTATTTTTTTAAACTTAGCTAACAAGGCATTTTTATTTAGACAATAAAAGTAAGCTTATTTTTGATTATCACGCCACTCGTACACCCAGGCGGATTGAATCATTTCCAGATGCCCCTCATTAGACTCCTCTTTTTTACCCTCAAAATGAGGCAAGGACAAAACCCAATCTAATAAATCGGTGAAACGCACTCTATAAATTTTAGACTCTGTAAAATCATCCCCAAATTTTTCATATAATTTCTGAGCGATGTCTTCATGATCATTCCAATGAATGGGCGGTTCAAACTGAGTCATAATTTTTTAATTTTTATTTAGGTCTAGTATATTTTATTCTCCTAAAAATTGTGTTTGGTCGGGCACTATTATTTCAATTGCTCCGCTGCCTGCTAATAATTCGCATTGACATCCTAATCTTGATTCTATTCTTGGGCTTACTGCACGATCAATAAAATCTTCTTCTTTATCCGATAGCTCTTGTAAAAATTCTCCCCCTTTCTTAATATATATATGACAGGTACTACAAGCACAAACCCCACCGCAATTATGGTGCAGTTCAATGCCATTATCTAATAGGACTTCTAATAAGCTATGGTCTGGCTTAATATCATTTAAAGTAACTGGCTCTAATCCCTTTTGTTCAAAATTAATTTTAATCGAATACATAGCTCGTTCTTAGATTTTTGCAAAAATACTAGATATCATTCAATGCTTAGTCTCATTTTTATTTTTCTTTGTCGAAATACAAAAAAATTAATATCCATACATAAGGGCTACTTATCTTTGCGCTCTAATTATATAATTATGGCCACGCTCGGGTTCTCTGAAAGGATGTATTTACAATATTTGAGGACCAAGTTTAAAACTTTAGGCATGGTTTCGCCCCAAGTAGCTGGTAAATTGGCCTTTGATTTATTCTGCACCCCTTATCCAAAATATAAGAAGAAAAAGGCCCCTGCTATTTTTAACCAAGGAAAGCCCTTAAATATCACCCTCACAGGAGATGGTATTACAGAAACAGGCAAAACTAAAATTCATGGCTTTGAATGGAAGCCTTTAAAGCCAAATGGACAAACCGTATTAATAGCACACGGGTACGCAAGCTATTTTTATAAGTTTGACCAATACATTCAGCCTTTATTGAAACAGGGTTT
>CAITGN010000273.1:0-2183 GCA_903891965.1 uncultured Bacteroidota bacterium | reverse complement strand
TGATGTAGCCTCCTTTTTTTACTTCTTGTTTCATAGAAAATGGTAGTGGGTTAGTATTGATGGTTAGTAGTTCTAGATGTTTTACGATGGTTTCATCATCTATACAATAGATGAAATAGTCTTCTGAAGTTTGATTCTCTATAATTCTAAACTTGCTTTTAATATAATTTTCAAATTGGTGATCATACCTGTCTAAATGATCTTCAGTAATATTTAATAAAATAGCTATCTCAGGTTTGAAATATTGTATATCGTCTAATTGAAAAGAGCTTACTTCAATAATGTATAAAGCCTTTGGCGCTTGCGCAATCTGTCTTGCGAAAGAGTAACCAATATTACCTACCATGGCTACATCTTCATTTACTAATTTGCAGATATGATATAATAAAGCAGTGGTAGTACTTTTACCATTGCTTCCAGTAATAGCTGCAATTTTACTACTACCCTTATATCTATAGCCAAATTCAATTTCACTTACAACGGGTATGCCTTTTGCTCTAATGGCTTTCACCATTTCATTTTTCTCTGGTATACCTGGGCTTTTCATTACTTCGTCTGCTGCTAAAATTCGCTCTACACTATGCGCCCCTGCTTCAAATTCAATACTAGCTTCTTCTAATTCTTTTTGAAAATTAGCCTTGATAGCGCCTCCATCAGATACAAATACTTCATAGCCTTTTTGTTTGGCTAATAAAGCAGTACCTACTCCGCTTTCACCTGCACCTAATATGACTAATTTTTTTGCCAATGTTTTATCTTGTTTTCAAGGTTAAAATAGATGCCACCACTAATAAAATAGTAATAATCCAAAAACGTACTGCTATCTTACTTTCGTGAAATCCTTTCTTTTGATAATGATGATGTAGTGGACTCATTAAAAACACTCTTCTTCCCTCTCCAAATTTTTTCTTCGTGTATTTGAAATAGCTCACCTGAATAATTACAGATAAGTTTTCAATTAAAAACACACCGCAGAAAATAGGAATTAATAATTCTTTTCTAACAATAATGGCAAGTGATGCAATAATACCTCCTAAGGCAAGGCTTCCTGTATCTCCCATGAAAACCTGCGCTGGATAAGCATTGTACCATAAAAATCCTATACAGGCTCCTACAAAGGCACCTACAAAAATGGACAACTCCCCTAAATTAGGTATGTACATTACATTTAAATAATCGGCAAATACATAGTTACCACTTACATATACAAACACACCTAAGGCAGCACCAATAATGGCAGATACCCCTGCGGCTAGTCCATCTAAGCCGTCAGTTAAATTCGCTCCATTAGATACTGCAGTGATAATAAAAGTGACAATAAGAATATATACAATCCAAGTATACTTTTCAGCACCTGGACCTATCCAACTAATTATTTTGCTATAATTAAATTCATGATTTTTTACAAAAGGAATAGTAGTAATAGGTGTTTTTACTTTTACAAAGCGTCTTTCAACGCCATTAATTTTTCTTACTACCACATCTGCACCCTTTGCTACCTTCTCTCCTTTTTGCAAGCTTTCAGAAATTGTGCTAGAAACAATTTCTCTTTCCACTGTAACAGCATTGCTAAAATAAAGTGTTACGCCAATTATAATACCTAGTCCGATTTGACCAATAATTTTTGAGATACCCGCCAAGCCATCACTATTTTGTTTTTTATAGGCACCCCCTTGGGCTTGGGCCTGCTTTCTTGCTTTTATTTTAAAGTAATCATCTAAAAAACCAATAAGGCCCAACCACACAGTACATAAGATCATTAAACGGATATATACTTTATCTAAATTGGCAAATAATAAAGTGGGAATTAAAATACTCAATAAGATAATAATACCACCCATGGTAGGTGTCCCCTTTTTTTGTTGTTCGCCGGCTAAACCTAAGTCTCTAACAGTTTCACCAATTTGTTTACGTTGTAAAAAAAGTATAATTTTCTTACCATACACAGTGGCAATAAATAAAGACATTAATATGGCCATGGCAATTCTAAAGGTCAAGAACTGAAAGGCACCTAAACCAGGCACATTAAATGTTTTATCCAACCAAGAAAATAATTGATACAGCATATTGATTATTTTTCTAATTCTTTAAATTGGTTTGCTAATACTTGCTTATCATCAAAATCGTGCTTTACGCCTTTAATATCTTGGTACTTTTCATGACCCTTGCCTGCTATTAAAATA
>CAITGN010000272.1:0-3081 GCA_903891965.1 uncultured Bacteroidota bacterium | reverse complement strand
CTGCCTTTGGTGTTGACAGCCCCGGTTATGAAAATGACAACAAACCTTGGTGGAAAAGAATATTTTAAATTAATACATAGATGAAACTACGCATTGGATCAGGCATTGATTTTCATCAATTAGTAGAAGGCCGAGACCTATGGATTGGTGGTATTAAAATCCCCCATACGAAAGGTGCATTAGGTCATAGCGATGCAGATGTTTTATTACATGCTATTTGCGATGCCTTATTAGGTGCTTTAAGCTTAGGCGATATTGGCACACATTTTCCAGACACCGATGCTGCTTACAAAAATATTGATAGTAAAATTTTACTTCAAAAAACTTACGATTTAATTACTGCGAAGGGTTATCAAATTGTAAACATAGATGCCACTTTATGTTTAGAAGCACCGAAAATTAAACCCTATGTAATTGCTATGCAAGAGTGTATTGCGGGCATATTACATATTGGAGATAAAGATATTTCTATTAAAGCCACTACCACTGAAACAATGGGCTTTACAGGTAGAGAAGAAGGTTTAGTGGCCATGGCCACCTGTTTATTAACTGGCGTTAATAGTTAAACCTGCTAAACTTATGAAGCAGTCTAGCACATCAAGTTCTCCTATTTCAATTTCAGATTTATATGAATTATATAAATCATACCCACAAGTACAAACCGATACACGTCAATTAAAAAAAGGCGATTTATATTTTGCACTTAAAGGACCTAATTTTAATGGAAATGAATTTGCCCTTCAAGCATTAGAACAAGGCGCCGCTTATGCAATTGTGGATGAACCAGTTAATGCAAGTGAACAATTACAAAAGCGTATACTATTAGTAGAAGATGTTTTAAGTTCTTTGCAAGCACTTGCAAAATTTCACCGCGAACAATTTAATATTCCCTTTATAGCTATTACAGGTAGTAATGGAAAAACAACTACTAAAGAATTAGTGGCTGCAGTATTAAGCAGTCATTACAAAATCTATACGACCAAAGGAAATTTAAATAATCATATTGGCGTACCCCTTACCCTACTTAGCATACAAGAAGACGCGCAATTTGCTATTATTGAAATGGGCGCTAATCATTTAAAAGAAATTGAATCTTATTGTAGTTATACTTTACCCACGCATGGCATGATTACCAATTGTGGTAAAGCACATTTAGAAGGCTTTGGTTCTGAAGAAGGTGTGAGAAAAGGAAAAGGAGAATTATTCGATTATTTAAGAGCCCATCAAGGCACTGTATTTTTAATGCAAGATTTTGACTACTTAGTAAAGATGGCGCAAGACATCCCACATATTATTGGATATGGAAAAGAGCATGGACAAATTCAAGGAGAAGCGATAGATCAAAATGGTATGCTAACTGTCCACCTAAAAAAAGGCATTGAAATAGATTCCATACATACACATTTAGTAGGCAATTATAATTTACCCAATGTACTTGCTGCTGTTGCCATTGGACATCACTTTAAAGTGCCCAATGATAAAATTAAATCAGCTATTGAAAATTATATTCCAAGCAATAGTCGATCACAGTTATTAACCTGGAATAAGAACGAAGTAATTTTAGATGCTTACAATGCAAATCCTTCTAGCATGAAATTAGCAGTAGAGAATTTTGCTAAAATGAATAAGGAAAATAAAATGGTTTGCTTGGGTGGCATGAGAGAATTAGGCGCTGATACTTTAATGGAGCATCAAATGCTAATTGATCAATTGAAACAAACAAATTGGAAGCAAGTAATACTAGTGGGTTTGGAGTTTAAACCATGTATTCATAATTTTCTATATTTTGATACTGTTACAGAGGCTAAAGCCTGGTTGAAAGCACAAGAATTGAAAGGCTATACCTTACTTATTAAAGGTTCTAGAGGAATACAAATGGAGCAACTGATAGCTCCTTAATTTTTGGTATCTTTGCGCCATGAAAAATACCTACCTATACAGCACCATCACCAATAAATGTCCAAGATGTAGAGAAGGTAAGTTGTTCACGAGTAGCAACCCGTACGATTTATCCAATATCACAAAAATGCATGATCACTGTCCTGTTTGCGGACAACCCACTGAAATTGAAGTAGGTTTTTATTATGGTACGGGTTATGTGAGTTATGCATTGACTGTTGCTTATTTTGTTTCAACATTTGTAGCATGGAAAGTTTTAATAGGTATGACATTTGATTTAGATGATAACAGAATTTTTTATTGGATGGGTACTGCCATTACAACACTTCTATTTATTCAACCCATACTCATGCGTTTATCAAGGTCTATTTGGTTGGGCTGGTTTGTTTCTTACAATAAGAACTGGAAAAACGAACCTTTGGAATACAATGAGCGCATGGATCATAACAGAAAAGAGCATTAAAAAAGCCTATCAGTTTCTTGACAGGCTTTGCAGAGAGGAAGGGATTCGAACCCCCGATACGTTGCCGTATACACGCTTTCCAAGCGTGCTCCTTAAACCACTCGGACACCTCTCTATTAGGACTGCAAATGTAAAATAAATAATTGGTGTTTTAGGAATTAGCTAATCCAAATAGCTTTTCCGCATTGCTTGTTGTTATCTCCGCTACTTCATGCAGTGGTATATTTTTAATCTCTGCTAATTTCATGGCCACTTGTATCATATAAGATGGCTCATTTGTTTTTCCACGATAAGGAACAGGTGATAAATAAGGGGCGTCTGTTTCTAAGACCAGCCACTGCATAGGAATATCTTTAATGGCTTCTGCCACGCCTGCATTTTTATAAGTAAGTACACCACCTAAACCTAAATGAAAACCCATGGCAATTATTTGTTCAGCCGATTCCTTGCTACCACTAAAGCAATGAAAAATTCCACGTAATCCTTTTTTAGCAAAAGGCTTTACTGCTTCAATGGTTTCTCCCATGGCATTACGCGTATGAATTACAATGGGTAGTTTATAATCCAATGCCCAGCCCATTTGTTTTTCAAAAGCAAGCATTTGCTCAGCCGTAAAAGTTTTATCCCAATAATAATCAAGTCCTATCTCTCCAATGGCTATAAATTTTCTTTTTTGTAATTGCGCTTCTATAATAGCCAATTCATCACTCACATTTTCT